>SYDV01000135.1 GCA_005801395.1 Planctomycetia bacterium
AAGGTTTGACCCTGACGGTTAATGAAACAGTTATGAAAAATGCAATTGACCGTCTCATGGCTAAACGCGACGCAATCACTGCCGGAAAACCTGTACCCGAACAACGTCCTTGGTTGGGAGAACAAATGGCCGCGTTTATACAACCTAGTTTTCTCGCCCAACTCAATGAATTAAACAATAGAGGAAGCTTATCTCAGTGGATGTACAATCGCGTAAATAATGACATTACCATATTAAATGAATGGCATCGTCTTTTTCCTAAAGAAGATCCCGTCACTGTGCACCAACGCCTATGGAATACTACATTAACCTGTCCTTTTGGTGGCACGTATCGTTGGAATGAAGCTACTCTATCCATGGAATCATCCGTATTCGGTGCAGCAGATGTAGAATATAAAGGGCCCTTCATTCCTGCTGCGCTTACCGCAATCGCCTCCATCAACGCTGGCATCGCCTTTGAAGAATTGCCCCGTCTCATCACGGCACAACCCGACCCCAACGATCTCAACAATCGTCGCCCAGGCGAAGCCGCCCCCATTGGTTTACGCGTTCGTTTAGAAATTGAACCAGCGATGCAGGGTATAAATTTAGCGATTCCTATTATTCCAATCCCATAAACAACAAAGCGACACAAATCATCACTGCCCGCGAATTTTCCTAATTTACCTTCACCAGCACTCTTTCATCACGGCGGCGAATAAGCCTCAACTATTCTGACCATCACTTCTGCGACCATCATTATTATCGGTCGGCACAAATGATCCATGAAAGCCAAATGGCACCACATGCGGCACCTGGGCGCGGGCGAGTTCACGCATGGACGTGGCATCCAATATTAACAAAAATGATGTCGAACGGTTCGCGTCTAATACCACGCTCAACAAGACGCCGTCGTCAGGTGCGCCGCCGGGTTTAGCGACAAAAATCGGCTCCCCTGGATAACAGCCTTCTTCGACCCAGATTTGATCCTGCCCGTCATTGCACGGTCGCCGTACCAATTGATTAAGCATGTCATGACTGCGCCCCGCAGAGAGGCCACAACCGTAAATGACTTGTGCCGGTTTACAGCGTTGACGTTCATCAATCATAGGAAAATCAAAACCACCGCTACCAAGTGGAGCATGGCTCACACTACCGCTCACGTGATTAACGCGAAAGCGTTTGAGAACCGGTGTCGTTACGATGCCATCGACCACCATGCGTGACATTAATAATTCTTCAAAGACCTGCGGCCCATCGACCACCGGTAAATCAAAGACCACTTCATCGCCGTCATCATATGCATTCACATGATGGAAACCGAAAAACGGATCGGTCTTAAAAGGGCCTAACACCGCACCGCTTTTCCGGTCGAGTAAACTAATGCGTAAACCCAATTCCGGCTTCCAGCGATAACTTCCCAAAATCGTGCTATTACCAAATACCATGCGCAGCGGCTGAACCACAAACGGACATTCGGTGAAAATAATAAATCGCGACGTCAGACCAAAGCTATGGTGATAACTTGGTTCATTTGCACGCAGCACGCCAATTAATTCCCGCTGGTGCGACCCGGGTTTCATACGAGTAAACTGGTGCTTGGTGACCTTGCTGTATTTCGTCAGTAAATTAATCAGTTCACCCGTCGCAGGATCAACCAGCGGGTGCGCAGTGGTGTTATCTCCACGAAGTTTGTCACTGAACTGAAAATCACCCAAAGCCGCTAAATTATCGGCGTTTACCGACACTTGCCGTGGTGATTCCGTCATCGCCAGCATATTTCCCGCAACTGGTTGAATATTAACCAAAGCATTATCGCCATATCGCGGCCAGATAAATTGCGCAATTTTATGAAACCAACGGCGAGTTCCTTGCGTGGAAAAGAGTCGCCTCCACAAACGCCCCTGCGCTAACGAGCGGCGATATTGTTCCGATTCCAACATCCGACATTGAAACGACACCGTGCCGTCATCTTTAATAGTAAAAGCATGTAATTTAGCAAAACCATCAAACCAATGATGCAACTTCGTTGATCCCGCCTGCCATAAAGCAGGACCATTACGATAAAGCGTACCACGTAACCACGTTGGAATGGTGCCGGTTAATGGCAACGTAGTTTGTTCGGTTTGAATTATACATGGTTCAAGACCAGCAGCAAAACGAACTTTGGGATGAGTCATAGTCTGGGTTTCTATCTCGGTCACGACCATTGACTAGAGCTGAACACACGTGGCGTCAGTCACCTTTACGGTGAAACCAACGCAATATTCACATCCATCACATTAGTTCCCGTTGCACCGGTGATAATCAAGTCGCCGATCGCTTTAAAATACGGATAGGCATTGTGTTGATTTAAGTGTTGTTCTAAATCCACGCCCGCCGCATCGCCGCGTTGTTTGCTGGTGCCATCGACGATCGCGCCAGCGGCATCCGTTGGTCCGTCAGTGCCATCGGTACCAGCGGCTAATAGGGTAATTGGAGCTGACTGTCCAAGCCAGCGCGTCGCACTCAGCATTCCGGCGGCGGCGAGGGCAAACTCTTGATTTCGCCCGCCTTTTCCTGGTTTATCGCCTAGAGTAACAGTGGTTTCTCCACCAGCGATTAAGCAGATACGTTTTTTATTATCCAAGGCGCGCACTGCGGCTGCGGCAAAAGTTGCACCCGCGGCGCGGGCTTCTCCAACCAACGGTTGCTGCCACACCACTGGCTCGTAACCAGCAGCGCGTGCTTGTTCGGCACTGGCGGCGACGGCTTGGGCATTGCTCGCGACTAAGTGATGATGGACATGCTTAAAACAAGGATCGTTGGCCTTGGGCGTTTCTGGAACACGACCTGCAATACCGTCAGCAATCAACTGGCGCACCGCTGCAGGCGCGGCGACTTGCCAACGTGTCAGGTGTTCCTGTACGGCAATAAAGGTGGTTGGGTCAGCTACGAACGGGCCTGAACCAATAGTCGCTAAATCATCGCCAACCACATCGCTCACGGCTAGACACAACACCCGCGCTGGAGCAATGATCCGCGCAAATTGACCACCCTTTAAACGGGAACAATGTTTTCGCACCGCGTTAACCACCGCAATATCTGCACCGCTGGCTAACAATGCCTGAGTTACCGCTTGTTTATCCGCCAAGGATAAACCGGTTTTCGGCGCAGGCATTAACGCAGACGCGCCGCCTGACCAACAGGCGATTACTAAATCATCCGCCCCTAATCCCGAAACGATTTGTTCAAGCTCTGCCACCGCCGCGACTCCAGCCTCATCGGGAACCGGATGCGCCGCTTCGTATTGGCGTATATGTTTTAGTTTTTCTGTATGGCCGTATTTGACCACCACCACGCCAGCGTCAATGCGATCACCTAATAATTTTTCCACGGCACTCGCCATACGCGCAGAAGCTTTGCCCGCACCAATAACCACCAGGCGCTTACAACGAGCAATATTATGACGCCATGACCCAACCACTAAATCATCGCCCTGACGAGTTAATTGCTGTTGAATGGCATAAGCCGGATCAGCCGCGGTTATTGCCGCTGAAAACAAGGACTGGGCTAAGGCGCGAGTGCTGGACATGGTCGGCATACTCAACCAGATCGCGTGGACGCAATCCTCTCTCGCGAGTCCTCAAGTCCATTGCATTACTCGCCTGCCACGCTGACCACAAAACGTGGAACAGCGCGGTGATTAGCGCAATACTGTGGAGTTAACGGCTTCTGCTCTTGCCTTCATCCGCCCAAGCTCAGCCTATTCCTCTACAACTACCATGCGTTTATCCCTTTCCTCATTTTCACTCATGACGATCGCTATGAGTGTCGCACTCGTGGTTAGCGGATGTGGACATCGAGTAACCTCGACCGTGGCACAAACACCGGCGGAATTACCGGATGCGTGGCAAGGCAAAACGGCTCAAGGCGAATTAATACCGTATTGGTTGTCGGGGCTTAATGATCCGGTTTTAGAACAATTAGTTCGTACGGCTTGGACTGCAAATCCAGATGTGGTGGCATCGGCTGCACGTTATGAACAAGCGGTGGCACGCACTAAACAATCGGGCGCATTGCGCCTGCCAGCGGTAAATTTGGATGCTGGTGCAGGACGTTCACGCTCAAATGTCACCACCCCCAGCGGCGTTACTCCCTTATATCGCAATGATTTTAATCTTGGTTTAAGTGTTGGTTGGGAAATTGATGTGTGGGGTCGATTGTCTTCATTAGCCCGTGCTGATATCGCTGATGCGACGGCGGCGCGCAACGATACCATTGCCGCTTATCGCTCATTAGCGGCCCAAGTGGCTCGTGCTTGGTATCGCTTAGGTTATGAACAATTACGACTAGCATTAATTGAAGATTTCCACTCGGTGGCAACGATTACGGAACGCTTACTCAGCGAACGCTATGTTGATGGTCGCACACCCGCCGTTGACGTTCGGGCTGCGCGTGCTGATTTGGAACGTGCTAAAATTGATGTCGCTGAACGACAGCGTGCGGTTAAATCCGCTGCACGAGCCCTCGAAGCGTTACTGGGGAAATACCCGGCAGGGGTGATCACTGGTCCAGTCGATTTAGCGGTTCCGCCCCCCGCACCACCGGCAGAGGTGCCTGCGACCGTGCTCATGTTACGGCCTGATTTACAAGCCGCACGACACCGATTATTAGCCAG
>SYDV01000136.1 GCA_005801395.1 Planctomycetia bacterium
ATCGAATTACCAGCCGGACTCGTTGGTGATGAAGATGCAGGCGAAGACCTGCTTATTGCAGCCAACCGTGAACTTGATGAGGAGACAGGTTGGACAGCAAATCAATTACATGTCCTTAATTGCGGACCATCATCTGCAGGATTAACCAGTGAATTAGTAACCATGATTTACGCGGGTAAACTTACTCGCACCAGTGCTGGTGGTGGAGTTCCTGGAGAAGGAATCACCGTACACACTATTCCTATTAGCCAAATTTCGAATTGGTTAGCGACGCGAGCGCAAGCAGGGCAATTAATTGACCACAAAGTTTATGCCGGCCTGTGGTGGTTGGGACAGGTGCATCCATGGTAATAGTCCACGTGACACTGATCGACGGGATTTATAGCTTATGACCACCCTTGCCCGAACATGGGGATTTCGTTGCTCATTGAGCGATGTCGCAGTGTTAATTATTGCTGGTTTTTTGACCTGTTGGTTCAGAGAAGATCTTGGATTATGGATATGGATAATCCCACTGATAGTTGGACATTTTTTCCTTTTCTGCAATGTATTTAGGATTTCTCGCGAACGAGAATTATGGTGGGCAGCCATATGCCTTGCGAATATCAGCGGTTGGATGTTCTGCGAGGAGCCTCGTTGGCTGATGATTTTGGTCATTCAGATACCCGTGACGATTGCGGTAATCATTTGGGATATGCAGAAATCTTATTATCACGGAATATTTGCGAATCATATTAACCCGCATTTGGTAGACTACATAGAGGAACGGATATGAATGAAAATAATCAATTACCAAATATTACTGCCGATTCTCGCCTCCGTGATCGTATCATGGGAGGAATTATTGGAACCTTGGTCGGGGATGCACTCGGAGTTCCTGTTGAGTTCACCGGGCGATCGATACTGAATCGTGATCCTGTAACTGAAATGCGCTCCTTTGGTACATGGAACCAACCAGCGGGAACTTGGAGTGATGACAGCTCCATGACTTTGGTAACGGCAGATTTATTGAGTGGCACTGGCTGGAATATGGAAAATCTCATCTCCGGATTCCTTTTATGGCTGGACAAATCTTGGTGGACACCGCATGGCGTGGTCTTCGATATCGGCAATGCGACCCAAGGTGCACTAAGGTTATTTCGCACCAATCGCGATCATCTTTCATGTGGCATGACCTGCGAGTCAGACAATGGAAATGGCTCGCTGATGCGCTCCTTACCTGTGTCGTGTTGGCTTTTGGGGCAAGCGACGGAAATTATTATTTCGAAGGCAGGTGAAGCAAGCGCACTAACCCATGCACACTTGCGTTCACGACTTTGCTGCGCCTGGCATGCCTTGTGGTGTGATGCCATGCTATCCGGGAAATCGGTGAGGGCTTCAGCCCGAGATGCCAGCCATCGTCTGCTGCCAAACATTATGCTCGATCTAGAACGGAAGATCCTCAAGCGCTTACTTGACGGATCGGTCATGGACCAATCTCGTGCCGCCATCCATAGCGACGGATATGTAGTCTCGACCATGGAAGCATCACTATGGTGCTTGACGAATCACGACGATTTCCGCAGCTCGGTTTTGGCCGCCGTTAATCTTGGCGATGACACCGACACCACCGGCGCCGTCACTGGTGGCATGGCTGGCTTGCACTACGGATTGAACGCGATTCCCAAAGAATGGATTTCGGCTATAGCGCGACATGACGATGTGATGGCGCTAGCGGAACGCTTCGCAGATGCTTGCTTAGCGCACTGGCAGACATCGCCCTAATATCAATCGCTGAAAAATCATTCCAACCACGAACGAAAGAAACTCACATGCTTGGCTTAAAGTTTATCAAAATCTCACCCACCACCTATGTCCTCCAATACAAGGCCGGGGCTATTGTTCGAGAAGGCGTCGGTCTCTCATTTTTCTATTACACCCCCACCACGTCTCTCGTGCTGGTACCGTTGGGGAGCGTTGATGTGCCGTTTATTTTCGCCGAAAGCACGGCTGACTTTCAGGAGGTCACGGTTCAGGGACAAGTAGCCTATCGGATCGATGATGCAAAAAAGACAGCGAAACTCCTTAATTTCACGGTCAACCACACAGGAAGATATATCTCAGATGATCCGGATAAACGTCCTCAACGAGTGGTGAATTTGCTCAAGGTGCTTATTCGAAAAGAAATCAATCAGATGCCACTTCGGGATGCGCTACGCTCTTCGGAACAATTAACACTGAATGTTTCAACTGCTTTATCGTCCTCGCTAGAAGTCAGCGCCTTAGGGGCCGTCATTATCGGCGTGTCAATTCTTGCGATTAAACCAACACCCGAAACGTCACGCGCACTTGAAGCCGAAGCGCGTGAGCAATTGCTGCGCGAGGCTGACGCAGCTATTCATGCGCGTCGGATCTCCGCTGTAGAACAGGAACGGGCAATCAAGGAAAGCGAACTCAATACCGAAGTCGCCATAGAACATAAGCGCAGACAAGTTCGAGAGGCACAAATGGATGCCGAGCGTTCGGTGCAAGAAAGAAAACATGAATTACAAAAAGCGGAGCTCGACACCAATGTTCTTCTTGAGAAACGCCGTCAGGATTTGGTTGCGCTATCCGTTGAAAATGCCCGCCACGAATCGGACGCTAAAGCATATGCTTTATCCGCCATGGTTAAATCACTTGCCGGAATCGATCCACGAAATCTTCAGTCGCTTGCCAGCGTCGGCATGCAGCCAAGTCAATTAATCGCGCTTGCGTTTCAAGGATTGGCAGAAAAGGCCGAAAAGATTGGTGAGTTAAATATTTCTCCGGAATTATTACAACAGCTGATGGAGGTTAAGAAAAAATAAGAATGCTACCACAAACTGAAAACCGTATTGTACTCGTTACACGTCGCACACGACTCGAAGACCTTGTTGCACGCTTTAATACATTAACCCAAGCACGCTTTTACGTTGAGCATTTAGGTGCTGATTTTACCGATTACCAACAGGAAGACGATCACTATTTAGAGGCACTGCGTGCTTCCGAACGCATTCTCGCTTACCATGGCCGTGTTCATGTAGTGAATCGAAACTTTCTTCCTAATTACGTCTTTGGAAAAAATGATGTCGTAGTAGCACTCGGGCAAGACGGTTTGGTCGCCAATACCATTAAATACCTAGGACTACAGCCCTTAATTGGAGTTAATCCTGACCGTAAACGTTGGGATGGTGTCCTGTTGCCTTTTGCCGTTAGCGATCTGGAAAAACTGATACCAGAAGTTTTTGCAAAAAAACGTCCTATTAAAGAAGTTACCATGGCCAAAGCAGAGCTTAATAACGGTCAGGTTTTATATGCGGTCAACGATTTTTTTATCGGTGCCCGTAGTCATATTTCCGCTCGTTATCAAATCCAACTTGATAACCAAGAAGAGCGACATTCCTCCAGTGGCATCATAGTTTCGACGGGATTAGGATCTACCGGATGGCTTAAAAGCGTATTGGCTGGTGCTCAAATTATCGCTGGGAATACGAACGCAAAAAGACTTGCTTCAAAACCTATGCCTTGGCATGCACCATATTTAGTTTTCAGCGTACGTGAGCCATTTCCAAGCCAAACCACATCTGCGACCTTAGTTTATGGACATATTTCAAAAACGCCTTTAAAGGTGACTTCACAAATGTCCGAAAACGGCGTTGTTTTCAGCGATGGCATTGAACAAGATTTCCTTGAATTTAATGCCGGAACATCAGTCTCAGTAGCTGTTGCTGAGCGAAAAGGAATGTTGGTTTTTTGAATAAAATGATGCCAATATTACTAAATTAATTTAATTATAAACCATGAGAGTTGAAAATCGAACTTTCCCTTTTCCTGAAAAGATATCCAAAGACACATTTCAATTTTGATGCCTTATTTAGCGACTAACGCTTCGACGAGAACGAGTTTGGCACCATGTGCAATTTGCCTACAGCACCAAATGCTGCCAATCCAATCCATAATTTTCAAAACGGGAAAAATCTTTGTCGCGTGTTACCCAGGTGCATCCGGCACTAATCGCAATGGCGGCATGTTGGGCGTCGGCGACGAGTTTGCCGGTGGCTTTGCTGTCGCGGCACAACTGGGCGGTGCGTGTCCAATGATCTGCTTCAGGGTGAATGAGTCGGCAATTACTACGCGCGAGGATGTCATCGATGAATGCCAATGCGCCGACTAACGGAGTTGGTCCGCCGGGCATATTGGGTTGGGTAACGATGCGCACAAAACCAATGGCGACCTGGGTGCTGATGGCGAATGGTCGTGGGAGGTTCACCAACGCATTCCACCACTGGTGATACGGTTGATGAAATGGCGCATCGGCACGGTGAGCATAGATTAGGACATTCATATCAGGCATCAGCATCATTAATATCCCAGGCGCGTGTGGTCATCTAGGGTATCCAATTTGGCCAGATCTTCTGGCTCCATCGATACTGGATGCGTCGGGTCGCCGAACGTCAACGCACGGTACGCGGGCACTGTTTCCTGTACACGTCGGGTGGGTTTGATCATGTCGCGCAGCGCTTGATTGATCACGTCACTGAGAGTGCGGTGGTCTTGAGCCGCGAGCTGTTTGGCTTTAGTGGCAAGCTCATCATCGAGTATGATCGTGGTTCGCATAAATATGAGCATAAGTATGTCAAGGTAAGCGCAAGGGTTTACCTTATGTTGTAAGTCTCTATCTGATAATAGTTAAGATGGCGTGGAGGACCGGTAACCCATACGGGTCACTTAGAACTGGAGGAAGACAGAGAACTTACCGACGCAATTTCAAAACGCCCCGGCCCCTCTCGCTCAACTCCGATCCTCCATGTCAAATTTCCTTCTCTCGCTAGTTTTTTACCACCCCACAGCGCGAGTACCCGATGCCCACTGATTGGTTTGATGCCTTACCGAAAGTTGAATTGCATGTCCATTTAGAAGGGGCCATTCCGTTACCGTTTCTGTGGCGGCTTATTCAACGTGCCGGTGGTTTTTCAGAGATCGCTGATTTGGCTGCGCTTGAACAGCGCTTTATTTTCCGTGATTTTCACCATTTCTTGCGCATGTGGGTGTGGAAGAATCAATTTATTCGCACGGTGGATGATTTGAGCGACATGGCGGAAGCGGTGGCGCGTTCCTGGGTAAAGCAAAACATCATTTACGTTGAGGCGCATTGTTCACCGATCGATTTTCGTCAGCACGGTATCAGCATTGCCGATGCCATTCGCGCTTATCGCCGTGGTTTAGCGCGAGTGCCAGCGGTTGAGGTTGGTTTAATCGTTGATCTGGTGCGCAATTACGGCGCTGACGAAGCTGAGTTGACCTTGGATGCTATTTTAACGGTCAAAGACCACGGCGTGATCGGGATTGGACTTGGTGGTGATGAATTACATTTTCCGGCTGAATTATTTATTAATACCTTTGCCCGTGCGCGCGCTGCGGGCTTACGTACGACGGCTCATGCTGGTGAAGGTGCAGGGCCAGCATCGATTCGCCATGCCATAAATGATTTACATGTCGAGCGTCTTGGCCATGGCGTACGCGCCATCGAAGATCCAGCCCTCATTGATGAATTAATCACTCGTCGTATTCCATTAGAACTCTGTCCCACTAGCAATATTTGCACGGGAATCATCACGTCATTTGCCCAACATCCGATTACGCGACTGCGTCAACGCGGCGTTATTGTCACGGTTAATTCAGACGATCCCGCGATGTTTAATTGTTCGTTAGCCGGAGAATTCCGGCGATTAGTCGCCGAACATCAATGGACCGCCGACGAGGTCCGACAATCATTACTGACGGCGATAGATGTGAGTTGGTTAGCAGGTGAGCAAAAAAACACACTTAAAAAACGCTGTCAGACCCATTCCGCGTGGATGTTGGATCACCTCAAATAGCTATGTGGACTATTATTTTGCGCGCCACAGCCAGCGCATGGAATCAGGGAAAATCGAACCACCATGTTTACCATTATGGCCGCCGTCGCCCCACACGGTTTTGTAATCATATTTGGCGAATTTCAGTGCGGCTTCCATTTGTAAGTTCGCGAGGTACCAATTGCCATGTGAATTATCAAGGTCACTTGAGCCATCTTGTAAGAATACGCGCAACGGTTTGGGTGGTGTTTTGCGGATCAGCGCAGGATAGTTATGACCGCCTTCTTTCAACGATGGTCCGGAAGCGATATTGGTATAACTGCCAATGTGGCTGAGCACTTTACGAAATTGATCGGGGTATTCCCAGGCCACGGTGAAAGCACAAATACCACCCGAACTATTACCACAAATAGCGCGTTGTTCTGGATCGGTGGTGAGATTCAACGTCTTGCCAACTTCTGGTAGTATTTCTTCCAAAATAAACCGCGCATATTGATTAGATAAGGTATCGTATTCAAAACTACGATTACTGGGCTTGGCATTCCGCTTCCCATCCTTGGGTTTATCTCCTGGATTAATAAAAATTCCGATCATTGGGGGAATTTCTTTTTTATGTATGAGATTATCCAGCACCGTCGGTGCGCGATAACTACCCTTTTCACCCACAAAACCACCACCATCCTGAAACACCATCACGGCGGTTGGTGTGTCCGCCTTATATTGCGCGGGTATATAAATCCAATAATCGCGCACGGTGTCTGCGAAAATGGTGCTTTTCCATTCGTATTGGGTTAACTTGCCCTTCGGCACACCTTCCTGCGGAAGCGAATCTGGACCTAATTGATAGTCCGATTCGGCGTAGGCCGACATCGCCAAAGCGAGTAGGAACAAACAGCTAAATACAGGACTTTTATTCATTGATTTTTTCACTCTCACCGGTTGAAGATCTCGTCTAAATAACCAAGGCCGCGAGAAAATTCTGGCAGCCAGGGGCGACATGCAATCGTTGAACGTCCGTTTACAACAAATCGGGTAAAACTTTCGTTCCGTCACCAAAGGTAGGCGCCTGCACGCCCATCCGCGCCATCATGGCGAGATATAAATCGCACATATTACCTTTACACGCGGGCACGAATCGACCGGTGTTAATAGAACCACCACCACGTCCTCCGAGTATAATTGGTAATCCCGTATGCGAATGGCGATCTCCGTCTGCAAGGCCTGATCCATACAACAACATACTATTATCCAGCAAAGTCCCCTTACCGTCAGGGGTGGCTTTTAATTTTTCAAGAAAACGGGCGAATGATTTCAGATGATAAATATTGATTAGGCGAATTTTATCTAATTTACCTTCATTACCGCCATGATGTGATAAATCATGGTGACCTTCGGTGATACCGATTTCTTCAAAACTGCCACCGCCTCCACCATTGGTTAGCATAAACGTCGCAATACGTGTGGTGTCCGTTTGGAAGGCTAAGGCCATGATATCAAACATGAGATCTGCGTGTTCATCCCATTTTTTCGGTACGCCGGTTGGTAATTGTAAACCTTCGTTTTTCTTCTTGGGGTCGCCACCAACATCATCCATGTCGCGGCCACTGATACTTTGAATACGACTTTCGAGTGAACGCATAGAATCCAAATATTCGTCCATTTTTCGCGTGTCCGCGCCGCCTAAATCTTTGCGTAATGCTTTGGCATCTTCATTGACTAAGTCGAGTAAACTTTTGTTTTCCAATGCCATAGCCGCTTTGGCCTGATCGGATGCGCTGGCATTGCTGTCAGCAAATAAGCGCATGTAGGCTGACTTTGGAGTAATTTCTTTTGCCATCGGAGCCGTTGGCGAACGCCAGGAAATATTGGTGCTGTAAGCACAGCTATAACCCGAATCGCAATCACCGCCGCCACGACCACCTTTAATGGATAATTCAATGGATGGTAATTTCGTGTAGGCACCTACGCGTTGCGCGGCAAATTGATCAACAGAAACGCCATTATAAATATCAGCACCATTCGTTTTGCGTAAACGTGTTCCAGTCAGGAATGTGCCTGCTGAACGCGCATGATCGCCAGCGCCATCAGGTCCGCCTTGACCGCTTCGTTGATCCAATCCCCCCAATATGAGCACATCCCCCATCAATTTCTCGATCGGTTTTAACGTCGATGGTAATGGCGAGCCCTTTTGCTGACTTGGCCACCAATGTTTATCCCAGACACCTAAATCATAATACATAAACGCCATACGGACGGGCGCTTTTTCGCCGCCCTTTTTCGGAGTTTCTGCCCAGCCCATTTGTTCTAAGAGCGGTAAACCCATAGCAAGGCCAACGCCTTTGAGTGCCGTACGACGAGAGATCAACCAGGACTGCGACATGAGAATATTCCTTCAGTGTTCAATGGTTGCGACGATTTAAAAAGGGATAACTGGTGGCGATCTGCGTCACCAGAACGGAAAAGCGATATTCGTTTTTGTCTAATTCGTGGGCAATTTTTTCTAAAGCAATATCATCATAATGCTCCATGCCACGACCTAATGCATAAGTCATCATTTTTTCGGCTAAGTTCACCGCAAACTTTTCTTTATCCGACATAAATAGGCGCTTGAGTTCCGACGGACTGCGAAACGAAGCGCCACTTGGCAATTTACCAGCCGTATCCAGATTCGCACCTTTTCCATCTTTGTCGCGCCAACGACCAAGCGCGTCAAAATTCTCAAGACCAAAACCAATCGCATCCATCACTTTATGACACGAATTACAAACCGGATCTTGGCGATGTAAATCCATACGTTCTCGCAGCGATAGTTTAACCACCTCGGATTTTTTCTCCGCCTGCTGTTCCAGCGATTCCACCATAGGCGGTGGTGGTGGTGGCGGGTCACCCAGTAATTGTTCTAATACCCATTTTCCGCGCTTAACTGGGCTAGTACGATTGGGCATGGAGGTAACAGCTAAAATTGCCCCCTGTCCTAATAATCCTCCACGATTGCGGTCCGTTAAGGGGACTTTTCGCAGCTGTGATCCGATAACGCCAGAAATGTTGTACAATTTTGCCAACTTATCATTGAGGTATGCATAATCTGAGTCGATGAATTCTAACACACTGCGATCTTCTCGCATGATAGAGTCAAAGTAGAGCGAAGTTTCTTCATACATGGCCTTACGAATATCTTCATTGAATTCAGGATAAGCCATTGGATCAAAGGTCGCCGTTTCTAATTTACGCAACTCTAACCATTGGCTACCAAAACCAGTACCCAAGGACTTCGCTTTGGGATCTTTCAACATGCGCTGTACTTCGCTGGTGATAACCAGCGGGTCACGTAATTTCCCTGCTTTTGCTAAAGCGAACAAGGCATCATCAGGCATGGACGACCATAAAAAATACGACAAACGCGACGCGATTTCATAATCGTCTAATGGATAGACACCGTTTGGTTCTTTGGTTGGACGATCTGGTTCAGCACGGAAAATAAATGACGGGGACACCAACACGCCTTTGAGTGCGAAGCGCACACTTTCTTCAAATACTTGGCCATTCTTTTTCGCCGCATCAAACAATTTCATAAGGCGATCAAGTTGAACCGTGGTAACAGGTCGACGAAATGCTTTAGAAGAAAAATTCGTAACAATTATTTTTGCTGCGTCGCGTTCTGCCGCCAAAACATCTTTATTTTTAGCGTCGGGCCGCACTGAAAAAATTGCTTTATGACTTGGTGGAGCTGAGACGCGTGGCCCTTTCAATTCCATAGAAACAAGCATCAACGAACGCGTGCGTGGTTCAGGTGGTTTTTTGCCTGGGGGCAACTTCACATCTTTCGATATCTCAACTGGTGGCTCTTTAAAAGGATTCATGAAAACCACGGAAACCGCATGCAATCCACGCGGCACATCTATCGTCAAAGAAGTCGTGGCCGGACGTTTAGCCAAGACGCGCGTATCGATGACCATTTTATCGTCAATTTTAATGCCCATCATGGCTGGTTCCGTGCCAGCTTGCTCAGCGGCGACGCGAACCTTTACCGAATATTTTCCACCCACGGGAAAAGCAACTAATCCACGCAGTTCGCTCGCATTAATCAATTGCACGCCATCATCTTTTTTGTCTGAGACGGCTGGCGCTTTGCCCGTTTCCTTGCCGTCCTCGACTTTTACCCAATCGGCAAGATCAATGTCGAAGCTCGGCTGTTCAACGACGATGGCTTTGTCGAGAAGTTGA
>SYDV01000137.1 GCA_005801395.1 Planctomycetia bacterium
CGTGGCGGCGTGTGGCCGGATACCGTAGAGACGTTACAAGAACTCCCAGGCATTGGCCCGTATACCGCCGGTGCGGTGGCGTGTTTTGCTTTTGCGCGTGTGGTTCCGGTGGTCGATACCAATGTCGCACGCGTGTATGCTCGTCGTGATGAATTGCCGTTGCCACTGGATCGTGCGGGAATTTGGTCACATGTGGCCGTGCAAGTCGATCCCAAAGATCCGATCAAATATAATAATGCCTTAATGGATTTAGGCGCGACGGTGTGCACCGCGCGCGTGGCGCATTGTGAGAGCTGTCCGTGGGAACATCGCTGTGCCAGTCGTGGAAATAGCATGGTGCATGCAGCGACGTCCAATCCGTTAAAAGTGGCAAGTAAAAAAGTCAGCTATGGCGTTGACATAAAGAATAAAAAGAAACCCCGCCTTCACATCGTATTGGCGCTGATTCATCACGAAGAACGCTATTTAGTCGCACGCCGCAAGAAAAATAGCCACCTGGGTGGTTATTGGGAGTTACCCGGCGGTAAATTGGAAAAGGGCGAAGATCACCGCATTGCCGTTGCCCGCGAAGTAGCCGAAGAACTCGGCGCCGAAGTGCGTTCGGCTCGCAGTATTATGTCGTTTCATCACGAATACGACGACCGTTATTTAACCTTCCATCTCTATCGTTGTCATTTATTCAATCCGGACGCCGTTAAAGCCCTCGCCAGTGACGAAATCCGTTGGGTTACGCCGGAAGAGTTTGTCGAATTAAATTTTCCACCCGCCAATATACCCATACAAGCTCGCATGGCAAAATATCATCGCTTAGGATAGGAACAAAAAGATAACGTTAATGTGTTTTCCTGTTTTTTCTGAGGAAATTGGCTCCTAAATACACAAGAAGAAGATCAGAGATTAACCACAGAGGGCACCGAGCGCACAGAGAAGTGAATTTCTTTTCTTTGTGCGCTCGGTGCCCTCTGTGGTTAATCCATTCATAGAGTAGATTTTGGGCTGAGGTTTCCAATCCAGGGACGAACAAACCAACCCGAACGAAAGCCCGAATCGCCACGTTATTTAACTGCAGTGCTTAAAATATCCCACATGCCTGGGCGATGGACGACGATATCGTTATGGCGTAAATCCCACGCTGAACCGTCCCAGCGTTTAACCTGATAACCCAGAGCGAGGCATGCGGCGATACCTCCCGCTTGGTCCCAGGGAAATATTTTACTGATGGCGTAAGCATCGACGACGCCCATGGCGACGGCGGCTAAATCTAATGCAGCAGAACCAAAGGTTTTATATTGGCGAATGGTGCCACTGAGCGCATCTAATAAATGAAGCGTGCGTTTTCGTTCAGCTAAATCCCATGGCCAATCAGTGGCAATAATCCAAGTTTTTGCTTCGCCGGCGAGCGTCGCGGGCGGTAATGCGATATCGCCGAGCCACGCGCCAACTCCAACCGCACCGCTGAGGGTAATGCCGCAAGCAGGTCCATGAACGACGCCTAATATTGGTTTATGTTGGTAGCTTAATCCCAAGGAAATGGCCCAATGGGGAATACCACGACTATAATTGGCTGTCCCATCTAATGGATCAAGATGCCAACACCAGGGACTGTTAGTTGGTCCCAGTCGCGTGCCTTCCTCGGCGGCAATGCGATGATCAGGGAAATGTTTCACCAAGGCGCTGGTGATAGCTTCTTCACTGAAATGATCAGCTTTGGTGACCAAATCGACGCCATCTTTCGATGTCGACCCGCGCAAGGTGTGGGCCATGGTTACCATTTGTCCCCCGACGTCTGTCAGCAAATTACGGGCTATTTGTAAGGTTCCGAGCGCGAGTTCTGGTGGCAGCATGATGCAAGACTGTCAGGTCGTGTGGCCTGAGCAATGTGCGAGCGTTGTTTGAGCTTAGAATAAAAATGAAGGCAGAGCACGATGCTAACCGCGATGACGATTAATATAATGGACATTTCCCACCAATAAAGCCGAGCAGGGTCTGTGTGTTCAAATATGGAGAGTTGTTTTTCTGGAGCGACATCCGCAGCAAACAATAACCCCGTCAGTTGCGGGAACTCGATTTATTTGCCCGTTGGTGCCAGTGGCAGATACCGATACGGAGCCTGCAAATTAAGCACGACTAAACTGGTGGCAAAGATATCTCCGCCGGTTTCACCGTAGCGAATATGTTGCGCTGAAACTCGACCCAAGGTGTCGTTGGTATTGCCGATGAGTGGCACTAATTGGCTTTCTAATGCGGTCGACCAGTGTTGCCAATCAGCATCGCTCGCTTCGCGCATGGCGAGCGTGGCGAAGAACCAGCCAAGAGGATCAGCGCGGCCATTTGTCGTAGTCGTGGTGCCTGGGACTAAGTTACGTAATTGTTTAATTTGCAGAGCGGTGCTGTCGTTGCCGCCCAAACCGTAAATTGAACGAGCAAATGCGGCTAAACCAACACGGCCCGCATCATCATCAATGGTGGGTAGACTGCGTGCTAATGAACGACGTGCTTGTTGCAGCAAACGTCCAGGTACGCGCATGCCAGCTTGTTGGGCGGTTTCGCAAGCGAGCAGGGTGAATCCACCCAAACCAGCTGCGCCGGGTTGCATGGGTAAGCCAGAATCAATGGTATCCAGGCACTTTTCAGCAACTGAACGCAGGCCTAAGTCGCCGTACAGTAGACTGCCTTCTACTAAGGCGAGGCAGATTAATCCGCTGGTGACTTGGCCGACGGAATTAAGAACGCGATCAGCGCCCGTGCCATCGCCGGTTAATTCAGTGTCACCTAAACGCACGCGTAACCAGTCGAGTGCTTTGCGCGTGTCAGTAGACAGTGATTTATCACCTAATCCTTCACCGAGCAAGGCGAGGGTAGCTAAACTATGCGTCGCTAAATCATGTTCATCATTGCCGGTGATCTGGACAAACGCGCCGGTTTTGCTGTCTAATTGTGTGCGTAACCAAGCGATGCTGTGTGCCACCGCTGGTCCGCTGGTGGTCATGCCATACAGCGTGCGAGCGTTGTCGCGCATTTCAGGAAATCGACGCAGTAAGAATAAATCGGTTCCGAGGCCGCGAATATCGCTCCAGGTCTTGGGCAAATTCGGAGGTAATGCAGGCGCAGTTAAGTGCCGATTAGGTTGTCCGGCATTAACGCGAACTTCTCCGGTTGAGTTGTTCGTCGCGCTATTGGCACCATGTTCACCTTTGGCGGCAATATTAATGGCGTCGATTGGCGTGTCTTTGCCTGACGTGCCGGTGTAATAGCCCAGTCCAAAAATGGACAAGACTAAGAGAGCTGCGACGTGGCCGGCGATGACCGCACTCCAAATGCGCCAGCGGCTGCGGCCATCTAAACCATTACGTTCTTCATCGGCGTATGCAGCGAAGCGCGCTGATGCGCTAATGCGACGTAACACATTCGCTGTCAAATCCACGCGTTGAGGACCGATATTACGCACTAAATTGGCAAGGCGATCAAGCGTTGGATCAATGACACCATGATTATAAAATTCATCAACGGTATGAGCTGTATCAACATCGGTGTCACGTAAACGTGCGAGCACGTCGTTGCTCAAATCCTCAACGGCACCTGGAACTTTGCTGTGTTGGCGAATTAATTTGCCCAGCGCTACCAATGCCTGTCCATCAGGGCAATGTGGATCACCATCAGCAATCGCGCGTAAGAGGGGATCAGAGTTACTCATGGCTCAATTAAATCCTGCAAGTCATCGCGCAGTGCGCGCACGGCATTATGCATGCGGCTTTTGACCGTGCCTTCGGGAATGCCTAAAACTTCCGCGATATCCTGGTATTTCATGCCATGATTATTGGCCAGCACGAATACTTCGCGCTGACCTTCTGGAAGACCTTCTAATGATTCTTGTAAACGTGTGCGAATTTCTTTGTCGCGACTTTCTTCTTCTGGATCGGGTGACCCTGGAGCTTTCAATATGTCTGCGAGTTTTAATGAGCGCTCACCCATTTCGGCATCAATGCTCATGTGATGCTTTTGACGCCGCAGGTGATCAATCCATAAATTATGAGCGATGCGATATAAGTAGGTGCGAACTTTAGCCGTTGGCTGGTAGCGTGTGCGCGAACGATATACGTTGACGAACACGTCTTGCGCTAGTTCTTCAGCGACCAATTGGTCCCAACATTGATGGTAGAAAAAACCCAAAAGCTCATGTTGAAAGCGTCGCACTAAATCAGCAACGGCTTGTTGGTCCCCGTCGCGAATGCGCTCCATGATGATTTGATCGCTATCCGACATGCCTCGTTGGGGCTCCTGAGGCGCGACAATAGGGGCAGTAGCGGGCATGGCACGGGGGTAAACGGATCGACACGCTCAGAGTTCATTCTCATCGTCCGATGTCCGATCGTTCGCTTTGCTCACTTGTCCGCGGTCTTTTGCTTGCCAGTTCTTTGTGCCTATCGACGTCGGACGTCGGACTTCGGACTTCGGACTTCGGACGTCGGCCGTCGGCCGTCCGAAGTCGGCCTGTTCGAGAGGATAACACTCCCCGATCGTGATATCCGGCACGAAAGTACGTGTACGTATAGACTTACAGCGACATCGTTGGTTGGGGGTCCTCAATTCGGTCCATTTGGTAGTCGACCCTCAAGGACTATCTCAATGCAGTGGCGGGACTTCCGTATAGCTTCCTACCCATGTCGGATGCTGCTGCTGTTCCTGCTGGCGTGCGCTACAAGCGCTCGCGATTCACGACCCGCTTACCGGCGGAGTGTCGTTACACGGCCGCGCACATGTGGCTAGCCAGTGAAGGCAATCGGGTTTGGCGCGTTGGCTATACGAAATTCGCCGTACGGATGTTGGGCGAAGTGGTGGAGTCTGGTTTTGAAGTCAAAGCCGATGCTCCCATTGCCGTGGGCGACGTGATTGGTTGGTTGGAAGGATTTAAGGCGAGCACGGATTTGTACTGCGCGATTGATGGACATTTTATCGCCGGTAATCCGCTGCTAAATACGAAGGCAGACCGCGTGCATGCCGATCCGTATGGAGAAGGTTGGCTGTACCGTGCGACCGGTGATATCGATGCTGATTCGATGGATGTACACGCCTACATGGCGGTGCTCGATGCGGCTATTGATAAAATTCAGGGCGAGCAACATGACGCTTACCAGGAAGAAGAAACATGAGCGCACGCTACCTGATGATTGGTGGATTTTTAGGCGCCGGCAAAACCACGGCGGTTACGCGTTTTGCCAAATGGTTAAGTGAGCGCGGCGAGAAAGTCGGGTTAATTACCAATGACCAAGGGTCGCAATTAGTTGATTCCATGACCTTGCGTTCGCATGGTTTCGCAGTTGAAGAAATTGCGGGCGGTTGTTTCTGCTGTCGTTTTACGTCACTCAAAGAAGCCGCGGATAAATTAACCAACGACACTAAACCAACGGTGTTTATCGCAGAACCCGTCGGTTCGTGTACCGATTTAGTTGCCACGGTGACGTATCCCCTGCGACGGTTATATGGTTCAGATTTTCAGGTGGCACCGTTATCCGTGTTAGTCGATCCGCACCGCGCTTTGCGCGTGTTTAATCTGGCAACGAGCGACGACGGTAAACGTTTCAGCGATAAAGTGATCTACATTTATAAGAAACAACTCGAAGAAGCTGACGTCATCGTTATTAATAAACGCGAATTACTAAGTGACCAAGAATTCGCTGCCTTAGATGCCGCTTTAGCCGCGACGTATCCCAGCGCAAAACGATTTGCGGTGAGCGCGCGTAGCGGTGAAGGGTTAGCCGCGTGGTTTACTTATGTGAATGGCGCGAACCAAGGTGCGGGCATCGCAATGGGTGTTGATTACGATACCTACGCCGAAGGAGAAGCCTTGCTCGGTTGGTTTAATGCCACGGTTACGGTTGATGCACGGCAAGCAGCGGACTCTGATGGCAATAAATTAATTTTGGCCTTGATGGCGGCGGTGCAAAAACCGTTGACGATTGCTGGCGCTGAAATTGCGCACTTAAAAATGACCCTCGCACCAGACGATGGCAGTAATGAAATTGCTACCGCCAATGTGGTTGCGGGAAATCGCTCGGCAGAATTAGCGCAATCGCTGAGCGATGATATCGAACGCGCACAACTCATTATTAATTTACGTGCCGAAGGTTCGCCAGAACTGTTGCAGACGGCGGTCGATTCCGCGCTGGCGGAATTGGAACGAGCCAATCACGGTTTGACCTTGGCCGTCGATCACCGCGAATGCTTTCGTCCGGGGCGTCCGGTGCCAACCCATCGATTTACGGAATCTGGAGCAGTGCGATGACCACCGCGAATTGCTTGCTCTATTGCCATTGCGCCCACGCCAAAGTGGTACCGGACGCGACGAAACAGGCGGTGCTCAAAGCGCTGGCCGAATCCGGTCGTCCATTTGAAGCGATTGCCGACGTGTGCGAAGCCTCGGCACGAAAAGATCCCGCCTTGGCGCGATTGATGGCTCAACCAGGTTTACAAATGATCGCTTGTCATCGCCGTGCGGTATCGTGGTTGATGCATGCTGCCGGCACCGAATTACCGGACCACGTCGTGGTTCACAATATGCGGACAGCGACGGCTGAGGATATTATGCGTGCCCTAGATTCGCGGACGGAGGTTGTCTCATGACCGCATTTGTTACTCCAGGCATGGCAGCAGCAAATGCCGCACCAGCATTGCATGTGGGATTGTACGAAGGCCCAGGCAGCACGCCGTTATCTGGAGAACGTCGCGGCGCATTATTATCAGCGTTACTCGGCCGCGGTTATTATGTGAGTTGTTCCGGTACCAGTGCTGGCAGCATTACCTCGGCAAAGCCACATTTATTAGTGCTTGGTCAATTTGGTGCAGAACCGCCGGTCGGACATATTGATGCCACTGGTGTGGCGGTGCGTTTCCATCATATCGCTGAAGCAGACGTTGATGCCGTGGTTGCAACCGTGGTATCAATCGAAGCCGAATTAGGCACGACCGCGCCTGGAACTTGGAAACCCTGGTTCCCTGTGATTGATTATGATCGCTGTACGAACTGCATGCAATGTCTGTCGTTTTGTTTATTTGATGTCTACGGCGTATCAAAAGCCGGTAAGTTAGAAGTCCAACAACCAACGAATTGCAAAACCAATTGTCCCGCCTGTTCACGCGTCTGCCCAGAAGTGGCTATTGTTTTCCCGAAATATAAAGCGGGACCAATTAACGGCGAAGACGTTAATGAAGATGACATTCGTCGCGAACATATGAAAGTTGATATTTCGTCGCTGTTAGGTGGTGATATTTATCAAGCCCTGCGTGATCGTTCCGAAAAAGCCAAGTCACGTTTCTCAAAAGAACGCGATAGCGAACGGGCGCTGAAAGAGCGCAATAAGTGCTTAGATAAACTCAAAGAACAACTCGATATTCCAGCTGAAGTATTGGACTCGCTGCCTAATTTAGCCGCCATTGCGGAGAAAAAGGCGGCGGCGATGTTAAAGAATGTAAACCCTGAGGTGGCCGGATGACTCCTACGACTCTTACCCTACCGCGTCCGGTCCCAACGCAGGCATTGCGTCCGCCAAAAGATAATATTCCGCAAACGCTGAGCGAGCGTCAGCGCATTCGTGATTTAGTCATTGCCTATGTCGGGCAAAAACGCGCCACACCGCCTTTACCGTTGTCGGAATTACGTTCGCACGCTGAAGTGTTGATCATGGAGCAAAAGCTCGATCCGAAGCATGTCGATTATATTGGGGTATTAATTAATAATGAATTATGGAAAGATACTCTAGCGACGATTCCTTACGATCGTCGTTTATTGCTCTTGCCCAAATGTTTGCGCATCGAAGAAAAATGCCCCGCACCATTTGATGAATTTGGTTTATTGTGCAAAAGCTGTGGTTTGTGCTCCATTCAAGATGTGCAGGCCGAAGCCGAACGTTTAGGTTATGCGGTTTTAG
>SYDV01000138.1 GCA_005801395.1 Planctomycetia bacterium
CCGGGCAAACCGCGGACGACAACTCCAACACCGGAGAACCAGTCCACGCAACCGTCGTCGAAGCCAAACACATCTTCACCGTCGGCCACTTCGTCCTCAACCACAGCAGGGCCTAAAGGTGCAAATACCACCACGCCAACGTGGATGGCTAAAAATGATCAGCCTACGACTACGACTAAGCCATCGGTAACACCAATACCGTCAGTTACTCCTCCATCACCAACAGTTACTAAGCCAGTACCGACGCCGGAACTGGCACCCGTGCCGCCACCATTAGCGCCAGAAGATCGCATAACCCTCGTGCTGGCAATTGCGGAATTAGAACGCGCGGGACGTTTTCGTGAGGCGATGGCGAAATGTGAATTGCTGCCGAGCCTGGAAGAACGTCAGTCGCGCACGGCGCAAGTCGCAAATAATCATGCGCAAAAACGCAAAGAGGTTTCTGATCAAGTGGCTATGGCTAAAGATTTCGCCCAAGTTCAGGCGTTGCTCAAGCCAGTACAAGATAGTTGGGGTTTGCCTGGAGATAAAGAATGGGCTGAAGAACAATTGGCAGCCGCTAAATTAAAACTGGGTAATAAACCGGGTGCTCCTGGGACCTTGGATAAACCTGCAAAAGATACGCCGAAGCAAGTAGCCGTAGATAACGCGGTCCTGGTCGATGCGCAGGTGAATAAAGCGTTGGCCAATGGACAAATGGCCTTGGCAAATCAAGGTTATACTTCTTTAAATGTGACTACACCAGCCGCCTTGGCAATTAAACGTAAATTAGAGTTATTTAATAGTCTTGGAACTATTTTAGGTCGCGTTATCGAAGAGCGTCATCCTAAATTACGTGTTTTGCATCCTACCACGAATGAACAATGGGATGTTGTGGGAGTTATAGATGGCGGCATTATTGTGTCTTCTGCTGCCGGTAGTAAAACTGATCTGACTTGGAGTCAGGTATCAATAAAAGATACGGCGCGTATTTTTTTAGAGCTAGCTGCGAACCCAAATACGAAACCAGATGAACATGCGCTCGCTTCTATCATGCAAATGGTGGCAGGTGATCCGGTCATGGCGAGTGTCGCGCTTAAACGTGGTAAAGGTACGATAGAACCCGCTGTGGGAGCTGATTTAGAATTATTAATTAATTTACAGCGCCAAGGTGATGTGTTGGCACTTGCTGCTGTTGGTAAGGAAGCTGCTGCGACTGGTAATGCTAAAGCGTTACAGGATACGATAGAACAAATAAAGAAATTAGACCCTAAATTGTTAGCGTTAGTGGCGGATGATTTGACGCAATTGGAAGCGGCTCATAACGCACCGCCAACGAAAACGGCGGGAACGGGAACGACTGCTGCCGCATCTAAAGACCGCATGACTTTTGATGGAAATGATGAGATAAAAAATTTCGCAGATCATCCGGGGACGTGGGTGGTCGCAAATGGAATGGCAGGAAATTCAACGACGCCTGCGCGTTTAATGCGTAAAGATCTTGATGATGCGAGAGCGGCGCACTTATTATTCATGCCAATGAATAATAAAGGACAAATGACCGTGGATTTCCGTGGTGTTCGTTTCGTAATCGATTTTGGATCAAGCAGTTATCAAGCTATTTCGCGTGAAGAAACCAAACCGGTCAGTAAATTTTCGTTTTTACCGAAGGCGGTTTGCTCTCTCTATTTTGAACTGCGTCAACCAGGGAATGTCGTGCAGATTATTGTCAACAATGGCGCGGAAAATGTTTCCATCAAAGCGGGCGATGTTACCAATTCGATGTCCATTCAATGTGATAATTCCAACATTGCGATTGATGAATTGCAAATTCTTCGCGGTCGACCAGCAGCAAACAAAGATGAGCAGGGCGAGTTGCGTAAATTGGGGTTGGAACCACTTGGTGAAGCCATGTTGGAAGCTCCAGCCATTATTTTACCAACGGCGAGAGGTGAATCGAGTGGGGTCGCTATGGCTATTCGCGATAATATCGCAGGGGCCACATTTGAGGTGAAGGGGGCTGGCATGTTGCGCGTTCAATTAGGCAGCCCAAATGACCGGAGTGGTCAATGGATTGATGTGCCGGTCGGCGCCGTTCCGATTGTTTATCAGGTATCATGGCAACAGAATAAAATGGTGATCAAAGACGCGGCCGGAAATGAAATCGGAAACGTCAAACTCAATGCAAAACATACCCACTTTATGATTATCGCTTTGCAAGAAGCCACGCTTCTTGCAACCCCACGCTTAACCTATCAATGATTATTCTTTGTTATTCAAAGATCCTCTCTTACCTACCTTTCTACTCCGCTGCGTCGTAGCGGACTCATTTCACTCTTAGGCGATATTGCTCGTGTTTAAGTTCTGCTTCGGCTCAGCAATAAACCCTTTCTTAATAATTCGGTTTCTCGGATGATTGACTCAACACCTAAAACATTTGTTATTGATACAAACGTTCTCCTCCACAATCCAAACGCACTTTTTGCTTTTGCTGATAATCACGTCGTTATTCCGATGATGGTATTAGAAGAATTAGATAAATTTAAGAGCGCCAACAATGAACTCGGTTCAAATTCGCGCGAAGTAGCCCGTGGATTGGACAGACTTCGTGCGAAGGGTTCGCTTGGCGACGGTGTTGCAACGCCGCAAGGTGGCAGCATTCAAGTCATGATTCCTTATGACGAAATCGTCGGAATGCTCCCAGGGGTCAATGACAATCGTATTATCGGTTGTGCACAGCGATTAAAACGTGAAGGCCGCAACGTATTTTTTATCTCTAAAGATATTAACGCTCGGGTAAAAGCCGATGCGTTAGGTATTCCAAGCGAAGACTTCGAAAACCAAAAAGTAAACGTCGACGAACTGTATACGGGATGGATTCGTTTTGAGCGTCCTGCAGAGCGCGTGAAAGAATTGCTTTCAGTACAATTATTAAAGCCGAATGATATTGAGCCTGGTTTAGGTGAGAAACTCAATTCAAATCAATTTGTTTTAATCGAAGATCCGAATGACGATGAAGTCAGTTTGCTTTTTAGCTATAATAGTGAAAAGAAAATACTTGAACGACTGGACGATGAATCTCCCGTTTTATTTGGAATTGGGCCACGTTCGCAAGAACAGCGGATGGCCTTTGAATTATTGCTCGATGACAGCATCAAATTAGTGACGCTCGTCGGTCAGGCTGGAACCGGTAAAACGTTGTTGGCCATAGCCTGCGGTCTTGCAAAGGTTATTCATGATGAGCGTTATAAGAAGTTATTGGTGAGTCGTCCTATTATGCCGTTGGGCAATGATATTGGTTACCTCCCTGGGACGAAAGACGAAAAACTGAGCCATTGGATGGGGCCAATCTTTGACAACTTACATTTCTTATTGGCGAGTGAAGAACGCGATCCTGATGAAGTGATTAAGCGCCTCATCCAAGAAGAGTCCATTACGCTTGAAGCCCTTACCTATATTCGTGGGCGTTCGATTAGTAAACAATATTTAATTGTAGATGAAGCACAGAACCTGACTCCGCATGAAATTAAAACCATTATTTCACGC
>SYDV01000139.1 GCA_005801395.1 Planctomycetia bacterium
GCCATGTTTCGACTACCACAAGTTTTACCCATTTAATGGCTCCAAACTTTCTGCAGCTAAATTTATCGCGCCCGTTTATGCCAGAATTTGACGAACGCTCAGGACTTCCGGACCTCCGGACTTCCGGACCTCCGGACTGGAGCTCCGGAAGTTCCGGAGCTCCAGCCTCCCCTTGCATCCCCCAACCTACTCAGAACCTGTGCCGCCTTCGTCGCTTGCGAGGAGTCAGGTCATGCGCGTCAGTCTCAAATGGGTCAAACGAATCTTAGGCGTCGCCGACCTGGGCGTTTCGGTCGCAGAATTGCAATCACGGCTGACGTTACACTTGGCTGAATTTGAAGCGGATGTCGAACGTGCTGGCCCCAATTTGGATGGCATCGTCGTCGGCAAAGTACTGACCTGCGTGCAACATCCTGGAGCAGATCGCCTGCGCTGCACCACGGTTGATATTGGTACCGGCACACCCGTCGCCATTGTTTGTGGTGCCGCCAATGTCGCCATCGGGCAAACCGTTGCTGTTGCGACGATTGGCACCCAATTAACCATGCCGGGTAAAGATGGACAGCCACAAACCATTACAATTAAAGCATCCAAGCTGCGTGGTGAACCCAGCGAAGGGATGATTTGCGCTGAGGATGAAATCGGTCTGGGCACCAGTCATGACGGCATCATGGTGTTGGACGATAAATTTCGTCCCGGTTTACCATTAGCCGATGCGCTGAATGTCGGCGACACCGTGCTGCTGATCGAAAATCACGCCATTACTCATCGTCCTGATTTATGGGGTCAATGGGGTTGGGCGCGTGAAGTTGCTGCGATCCTTGGTTTTCCACCACCTGCCGTGCCAGATATTGCGTGGACCACCCAGGGCAGTGATTGGTCCGTGGCGATAAAGAGCGAAGGCTGTTCAACGTATTGCGGCGCCGTCGTGACCGGCGTCGTCAGCCAAGCTTCACCAGCATGGATGCAATCGTTGTTGCTGAGCATGGGCGTGCGACCACTTGGGCTATTAGTGGATATCACTAATTATGTCATGTTGGAATTAGGCGAACCCATGCATGCCTTTGATCGGCGCGAAATTGCTGGCACGCATATTGGCGTGCGCGATGCCGCAAATGGCGAAGCTTTTACGACGTTAGATGGCAAGCAACATCAGCTCAATTCGTCGGATATGGTTATCGCCGACGAAAAACGAGCGCTCGCCTTAGCGGGCATTATGGGTGGCGCTGGCAGCATGGTGCGTGACGACACCACCACGATTGTATTAGAAGCTGCAACGTTTCATCCCGCGCGTATTCGCCGGACGCGTCAACGCACGGGCGTGGCCACAGATAGCTCAGCTCGTTTTGAAAAAGGGATGTATCCTGAATTAGCGCCTGCTGCGATTAATCGCGCTATTTCCTTGTTGCGTGAATGTCTTCCTCATTGCCAAGTTACGCACCGTTTTCACGCCGGTGTGGTTAACGCACCCGTGGTCACGGTTACCTTACCAGCCGGCGATGTGCAACGCATCACCAGCCTGACTTTGAATAAAACTGAACAACAAAAATTACTAGAACGCTTAGGTTTTGTAGTTGCCGGTGAACAAATCACTGCGCCGTGGTGGCGACGCAAGGACGTTAACTGCGCTGCCGATGTGGTCGAAGAAATTGCTCGTCTCCATGGTTATCATCACGTCACGCCACAAACTCCGCGACTGCCAGCGGCCACGCCGACGGTTAATATTTTACGCCAAGCAGAACACCGCGTACGCCGCACCTTATCTGGCAGCGGTTGGGATGAAGTTGCCACTTACGCATTTACTTCTGAACAATGGGCTGAAGCACTTGGCTGGAATAAAGGTCTCATTCGCTTAGCGCATCCGCTTTCCAGCGAGCAAACCGTGATGCGTCAGAGTTTATTACCAACGCTACTCGAAGCACTCGCGCGTAATCGTAAACACACCGACACCGCAGCCATTTATGAAGTCGGTAAACGCTACAGTGTGCATGGTGGCGACGGCATTACCGCGCATGAACGAGTCATGGCCACCGGGGTTTGCTGCGTTGCTGGAGAAACTTCACCATTTTATGCCGCACGCGACAGTGCCTTAGCGGTATTACGCGGGCTCGGTCACGAACCACGCTATATGGTTCGCAAAGATACAGACAGTGAATTAACATCCGGACGTATGGTTGACCTGTATGTCGGAAAACAATTAATTGGTGCCGCTGGAGAAGTTCCCGCAGCGCTACGCAGTAAAGCGAATTGCCCAGGCCGCGTCGGTATGTTCCGCATTGAATTAGAACAACTCATCAAAGTGCAAGGCGCAGCTAAACCAGTTCCACATCGCGCACCAAGCCGCTTCCCGTTAGTCGAACGTCAATTCACCTTCGATTGCCCAGAAGAACTGCCTTACGGTGAATTAGAAAACGTCATGCGCCAAACCGCTGGCGAATTATACATCAGCAGCACCCTCGATTCGATTTATCGCGGCGAAAAAATGACCGCTGGCCGCAAAGCTGTCTCGCTCCGCATTTTCATCCAAAGCAGCGACCGCACCTTGGAAGAAAAAGACCTGCAACATTTGCATGCACGTTTAATTACGGCGGTTGAAAAACGTACCCCAGCGAAACTGCGCGCGTAGCGCGTTGCCAATGTCCTATTTTCCGTCATCGAACAATCCCCCTCACTCAACCAAACAACGCACTCCTAAGACATCGGACATCGGACAAGCCGAAGGCGATCGGACATCGGACACTTATTTCATTAATCGTTTTTCCGCCGACACCACTTGCACCGATTGTTCAATAACATTCCAGGATGCCGCGCTCAAATAATTCCGCCCTCCAAGTCGCGCTGGAGTGCGTAAGAGTTTGGAATCAGGAAATCCATCTGCGCCAATAACGGCATCAGCAACATGAAAATGAACCACTTCCAAAAGACACAGCGTTGTGGCTGGCGTGCCCACAGCCACCGTTTGTAAGAGGCGACATTCCAACGCCACTTGAGCATCTGATAATCGCGGTGGTCGCACCGTCGTACTTGGAATGGTGGATAATCCGAGTTCCGAAATTTCACTGATATGCCGAGCATACTCACCACCGCTTTGATGGACTTGTTCAATGGCATCAGGCGGGGCCAAATGAATGACGGCTTCACCATTTGCTAATAAATTACGGAGCGTGTCTTTGATCGGATCGCGGTTCGCAATCGCCACACTGACGATCGGTGGGGTTGACGTGACACCATTAAAAAAACTAAACGGAGCTAAATTAACGACTTGTTGTTCATTAATGGTGGTTATCCAAGCAATAGGCCGAGGAACAATACAGCCAATTAACCATTGATAGAGTGAACGACGATCAACCTGTGCGGGATCAATATCCATTTCGATTCCTCGCTCAGGTTCGCTAATTGCTATTTTTTCTTCGGTGTCAAATCAATGGTCTTAAACACGACCACGCGCAAATACTTCGTATCTGGCTTTTCGTCTATGGGTTCTTCGGTCAACAAACGACGGCCATCGTGACTCCAGGCTGGATTATCACCAATCGGCGCCAGTTGATGGCGAAATGCGCCATCATAACCGCAAATGTTGACCGCGCCGGTTTTGCCAACGACAGCACAAACCGGTAAGGTTGGATGCGGCGCTGGAGTACGCGCATCGGCTGCGACTAAGACCGGATGTGATTTTGCATTGGCGATATAATAAACATCCGTGCCCACGCTCCACCAAGGTTGGCCTGGTAAAAGATCTGCACGCAACACCGTGGCGATGACGCCACCATTGTGTGTCCATTTAGCTTCTATTGCATTTGCTAGCAGTGTCGTTGTGCCTTTTTTCCAACGAATATATAAATTGCCTCGTTTTCCTTCAACGCCAGACCAATGATCCTTTTCCAGCACGGGGAACTCTTGCCAAGTAATGCCCTCGCCATTTCGTTGTGGTTCAGGAAAGAATCCA
>SYDV01000140.1 GCA_005801395.1 Planctomycetia bacterium
CGTACGCTACACCGAATACCCAGGGGTTGCCCACAACTCCTGGACCCCAGCATCCAAAGAAGCCGAATTATTGCCGTGGCTATTTGAACAACGTCGTGCGCCGTAATTCCTGACTCCATGGTGGCACGCGCTCATGAACACTTAAAATATACCGCCGCGAGACTCCCTCAAACGACAAAATAGTCGATGAAATCGCCTAATTCTATCGTTTTTGACGGTCGACTATGACCATCGTACGCCTCACGGTGGCCGATTCTCAACGAGGTGTAAGAAAAACTTTCTTGCACTTCTGTTATTTCTGTCTATACAGAAATACATGAAAGATTTAACGCCAGCCGCTCAACGCTTTATTTTACATTGGGGAGAAATGGGCACCCAATGGGGAATAAATCGCACCGTCGCACAAATCCATGCGTTGTTGATGATTAGCCCGTCGCCATTGCCGGCAGATGTGATTTGCGAACGGCTGGGAGTCGCGCGTTCGAACGTATCAAATAGTATTCGTGAACTTCAAGGTTGGGGCATCGTCAAAGTCGTGCATCTGAGCGATGATCGACGCGATCATTTTGAATCATTAAAAGATGTGTGGGCAATGTTTCGCATTATTGCTCAAGAACGCAAAAAACGGGAATTTGATCCCACGATGAAGATGTTAACTGAGTGCTTGGCCGAAGCTGACCCCAAAAAAGATAGGCACTTAACCGAACGGCTCACTGAGCTGCACAGTTTTTTCGTCTCGATTACAGGTTGGTATGATCAATTATTCGCTCTGCCTTCCAAATTATTGAAAAACGCCATGAAACTTGGCGATGCCCTAAAGTCGTTGCTCCACTAGTTCGTGTTGACGTCGCGGTAATTCCGTGCCTTTTTTTAATCGGATATTTCTGTTTAGACAGAAATTAAAGAAATTAAATCATAGGGGAAATCTATGAAATTAGCACCCGATCCTATTACCGTCCATGATCCGATAACCGGTCAAACTTGGGCTGTTCCGGCCAAACCCATCACGGTGGTCAATGCTGATGTGGCTGAACGTTGGTTTATTAATGTCGCCCTGCCGCTTAACGAATTTCGCACCATTGTTAGTGCGCCGTTTTTAGAACCTGCAGTACGCAACGGTTACGCGGTTTTAAGTCTCTGTCGCATTCGCATGCGCCACGCGGCTCCTGATTGGATGCCGCTCAAGATTGGTCCAAGTAGCGATAATTGTGCTGTGCGCGTTGGTTGCATTGATAGCCGCGATGGCAGTCCTGCAGTATGGATCTGCCAACGATTAACCACACATATTTTAGGTGGCGTACTCAAACGCTTGGGTTTTCCACCAGTGGATCACGATATGTACGTAAGTCATGGCCATGGTTTTCCCCTCGGTGGAAATACCAGCGGAGTGCATTGCGCTCTTTTTCCTGAGCGAAAGAGACAACCACAATTATGTGCGAATGACGTAGAACTCAGCAATTGGGTTGTTGCTGGCGTTCGCAGTTATGGTGCTGGTAATCTACCAAATCAATTTGATGTCGTCGATTTAGAAAAAGGCAGTCCGAATATGTTTACGTTTCTCCCAGGATTTGGTGGCACGTTAACGACTCCGTATGGAAAATGGCGCGCAGACGGGGTTTATAAAACCATCAATGGTATCTACCAATGGCGAAACTTGGGACGCGTTGATCAATTTGGAAATCCGGTCATTTAATTTTTTCGCTTTTAACGTCGGGTTAAAAGCGCTGCTTAAAAAATAGAGCTAATTAATGGGCCGATCATTAACCATATCCCATACGACGAGCAAACTCACGGTCTCGTTTCGAGCTGCAACCGACTGCGACCAAGGCTATTAATAATGATAGCGAAGTCGTTTTTCCAGCGCAGAAATGACGATGATTCACTAGAGCAAGTCACGCAAATGCCGTGGCCGTCTACAACGGTGGTAAATAATTCTTGGCGGAAAGTAAATTGTCCGACTTGCATGACGTAGGGTTGCTTCGTCCAACTGCGTCCACCCAACACGAAGTCTTCGGATTTTTCCAGTACAAATCCCATCACCGTGCGTTCAAGATCACGACGGCATCGAACCGAAAATGCTAATGGGCCTTCATTTTTGACCGACTGAACGGCAACCGACACCACACCGCGTTCGCGCTCAGCTGCATCACCACTGCGATCACTCGGTAACGCGCTGCGAACAATAATTGTGGTTCCAACTTGGTTTCGTTCTGCCGTCCAAGTGGTCGGTGTGGAAAGAGCTAAAGGCGTTGGCGAGAGAGCAAACGAAATCGTCCCATCAGCACCAAATGTGCTCACAGCCGCGAACCATAATAAAAAGACAAAACAACGATGCATGGACGGGAGAGTAAGGGGAATTGGGAAGTCGGGAAGTACCTTAGAAGTCCTTTAGAAGTCCTTTAGAAGTCCGGAAGTCCGGAAGTCCGGAAGTCTTGCGCGGTCAATAATTATGATCCTCTACGGAAGTTTACTGATGAGCTGCAGAAAGGCTGGGGCCAATTTTTTCGCAGCGAAGAACTAACAAAGCAAATGGCGACAGCCTTTCTGCAGCCAAGATATTCACGTCCGTGGTAATTAAATGCGCGGTCACGTGAGACTTCCGGACTTCCGGACTTCCGGACTTCCGGACCTCAAAGGACTTCCGGACTTCCGGACCTCCGGACCTCAAAGGACTTCCGGACTACAAATCTGCCATCATCCGCTCCACCACCTCTCCCAAACTCCGTGGTGTCGGAAAATCACTAAATAAAAAGCCATGCTGCTTAAAGGCTGGGTTTTCTTCCAATCCCTTGGTGCGTTTTGCAATGGCTCGATCCACACCGATAAGGTGCTGCTTTCCCCATCCGACAGTTAATTGCGCCAGACGGCGTTCAACGGCATGTCCGTGCCAGCGATGGAAAAATTCGATGGTGAATTGTTGTTTCTTGACGCGAATACACAAATCCGGAACGACCACTTCGCCAGATGGATGCGTGAGCAACGGTGGTTCTTCCCACGTCCATTCAGGGAAACGTTTTTGCAATGCCGCTTCGACCGCTTGCAATTCCTCTGGTACAAATCCAAGGAAGGCATTGTCGCCGACTAATCCGGATTCTTCGCTGAGGGTCAGCGTCGCCGTGCCAGCTCGCGGTAAGCGTAATAATCCCTGCGCTTGCCAATTTTTACAACAGGCCAACGCCGGTAAAAATAAGGCTAATTGCATGCCGTAACGATTTGCCTGTTCGAGCACGCTTCCTGGGCCCGATATTTCCAAACTCAGCACCTCACTGCCGCCACCGTGGACCGTGGCTAATAAACGGCGAAAACGCATCGCTTTTAATAAACGGCGGCGGACTCCCGTGTCAGCGTCGTGAACATCAATACGTAAGCTTTGTGCGAACAACACTAAACCTTGCGCTAAGGCCATATTATAACGATCAATTAATTGTCTTACCGTCCAGGTGGGCGCCGTCGCTAATACGGCCTGATCAGGTAAATCTCCATAAAGTCGTTCTTGCAAAACTGGTACGGATAGATGTACCGAATCGGCGACGTGCTGCGCGTGAGTGTCGCTATTTCTTTCCGGGTTCGCCAACAAAGCGGCGGAGGCAGCAAAGGCTTCGGCGCGCAAGGCCGTGGCCGCCGTTGGTTCCGTGGATTCACACGCATCAATAATTAATTTCTGTAAACCGCGACCAACGATTAAAGCACGGCTTTGATGCAAAATGGGTAAAGACGCATCGGTAATATCACCAACACGATTGCCAACGTTACTGCGCCAATGTTGCAATAATGCCTCGCCAAGTTCAATAATAGCCGGTGTATGGCGCAAAAACTGCGGCTGTGCCTGATCGCCGACTAAACGATAGCGCAATAAATCACGCGTCAGCATGCTGACACCAGGACTTGAAATAAATTGCTTCTTACTGGCTGTTTACGTGCGAATAAGGTCATGACCAATCAATCTCCTCTTCGCCGTCGAATGCCACGTGGCTGCGGCGGCGTTGTGAGGTGTAGGCTTCGGCGGTATTGGCTGATAAAATTTCGTATAATACGGCAACTTTTCCTGCGCCGGGTCGCAATAAACGGCCTAAGCGCTGTACGTGTTCACGAATGCTGCCGCTACCGCTCACGATTATTCCGACAGCGGCTTCCGGCACATCGACACCTTCGTTTAATACTTTTGAGGTGACGATGACTGGCCATGAACCGTTTCGAAATTGCGCCAGCATGTGTTTGCGTTCACTGCCTTTGGTGTGATGCGTCATCACGGGTAAAATAAATCGTCGTCCAATTTCATACGCGGTGTCATTGTCTTCGGTGAAAACGATCATGCGTTCACCGGCGTGATCGCATATCAGTTCCCACACCGCGCGTAATTTTGCTCGGCTTGCGCGTGATAAACGTTTTTGCTCGCGATAACAACGCATTGCGTGGCGTCCTTGCGGATCACGCGCGGCGGCGGCAATAAATCGTTGCCAGCCATCCGGAGCACCAAAATCTATGCCGACTTTGCGGGCAAAAGCCAAATATTCTTTGCGGTTCGCCGTGTACGATTCTTGCTCATCCGGATCGAGTGCGACGTGGAGTACCTCGGCCTGATAATTGGCCAAAAAATTACCCTCTAATTCTGTAATGTGCGAGCGATGAACTTCAGGTCCTAATAATTCATCTAACCGCGCATGCATACCATCAGCGCGTTCAGGTGTCGCAGTTAAACCTAAGCGAAAAGGTGCGATACAGGCATCCGCTGCGGTACTCGTCACGCCAGAAGGTAAATGATGGCATTCATCGCAGATCAGCAGACCAAAGCGATTACCGTACCACGGCATCATCAGTACGCCGGAATCATACGTCGCCACGGTGATGTCTTGTAAATCTTTTTCGCCACCGCCGTATTGACCAATAGGCCGTCCTAAGCGTTGACTGATATCGGACACCCATTGTTGCACCAGGTCAATCGTCGGCGCAAGAATTAATGTCGAGCGCTGACAAGCGAGCAAACATTTTAAGGCGACGTAACTTTTACCTGCTCCGGTCGGCAATATCACCACGCCACGACGCTTCGCAGCCAACCACGCATCAATCGCCGCGCTTTGGTAGGGCCGCAATGGGCGCGGAGCAGATTCCTGCACCGACAATTCAGCGTAACCCTTTGCTTCGTCCGCGTACGGCACTTGACCATGCAACCGCCGAACGATCTGCGCATAGTGTGAAGCCTTTGCCCGCCACAATCCAACACGTCCATCGAATACCGCAAGGCCATCAAGTAAGGCCGTGTGCTCGCCGACGTTGCTCAGCGTAATCGTCCCATCAGTGAATTTCAGCGTCAACACGGGCGGTATGGTGCGGGGAGATTCAGGGTCCGGAAGTCCCTATGCGAGTCCGGAAGTCCGGAAGTCCGGAAGTCCGGAAGTCCTGCCTGATCATTGGTTGTGGGTGTACGGATGTTCGCTGATGAGCTGCAGAAAGGCTGTCGCCATTTGCTCTCTCAAATTAATTAAAATGAAATGGCCCCAGCCTTTCTGCAGCCAGGGCATCAACGCCCGTGGTAAATTAATTCCCGACCACGCGAGACTTCCGGACTTCCGGACCTCCGGACCTCCGGACTCGCGTAGAGACCCCAAAGTCAAAATTATCCCCTTCCGCTGTCCAAGTAGACATGAATGGAAAGCGCTTTCTTTCAATGGATTTCCCACATTCTTGTCAACGCGTTCAGCCCCAGGGCTGTATCTGTCTTTGCCGCGCGTTTTTGCCCAAATCCACCACCGATGTGACCAATACCCTCATCTAGGAAGACCCCATGTCATCGTTATCCCGCTACTTGCTCGTCCCCCTCCTTGCTGCCATGGCCCTACCAACAGCGAACCTGTTTGGAGCAGAACCCGGAGAGGGTTTAGTGGCGGAGTACTTTGACAGTCCCAATGCCAAATACGCCTCCGACATGCCAGAAGCCAAACCGGTATTAGTGCGTAAGGAAAAAGAAATTAACTTTAATGCGGCGACTGGGCAGTTTCAGAAAACCAAACTATCAGAAAAATTTGCGGCTCGTTACACCGGCTTGGTCCGCGTTGATAAAGCTGGCACCTATACCTTCGCTACCGAATCTGACGACGCCTCACTATTAATAATTAATGGCGTGACCGTGGTCGACAATGGTGGCGAACATCCGATGACGATGAAGAAAAATACCATTGAGTTAACAGCGGGTGATCATGAGTTGACCCTGCATTATGCGCAAAATACCGGCGAGTCTGGCATTAAATTATTATGGTCAGCTCCTGGCAGTAAAAACTTGAAGATCATCCCTAAAACCGCCTTATTTCACAAACGCGGCTCAGATAAAATCGCTTGGGATAAAGCCGCCTGGGATAAACGTAAAGGTGGTGGCGGCACCGGTAAATTTTCAACCATGGATCACGGTCCAAATTATACCGGCACCATCGTTATGCCGTGGGGTTCGGCGCAAAAAGGCGTCGTAGTCACCTTAGATAAAGCCAAAGGTGTTCACGCGGTTTTTGATCCAGAATTACTAAGTTTATGTTATGGCGGCGTTGGCGTGGAAATGGCTCACCCTCCAGGACGTGATGGTTTAGAAGGTCAACCGGTTATGGAAGGCGACCCTGCATTTGGCGTGAAAAATGCCGGATGGGCACAACCTGGAACGCAAAATTTCGCCGATCCTCGCACAGATGGAAATGGACACTTACCAGACGCCTGGGGAATCTATCGTGGTTATTACCTTGATGGTAATAACGTACTATTTTCATATGCCGTTGGCGGCGCATCCGTATTGGAATTACCCGGCACAGAAACAGTTGGCGCTGGCGCGGCAATTTCTCGCACGCTCGCCATTAGCGGTAACAGTGCAGAATTAAGCATGCAGGTTGCCAGCGGAGACGGCGCAACGGTAGCTGATGGTCTCGGCATGATTGCAGAAGGCGATGAAGTGGTCGTCGTTGGTGTCGTTGCCGGTGGTACGCTCGCTGCCAGCGATAATCGAGTGACATTGACCATCGCGCCAAATACCAAAGCGGTAAAGGTACTGATCTGGCGCGGAGCTAAAGCTGATGTCGCTGCTTTTAAATCAGCGCTGAGCGCCTCAACAAAACCAGTTGATGTGACGCCGATGACCAAAGGCGGAAAACCACGATGGGC
>SYDV01000141.1 GCA_005801395.1 Planctomycetia bacterium
ACCTGAAGTGCCGATTTTTTCTTTTTCTTGTGCGCTACGCTCGATACCGCGTGAAATTCGTTCTTGTATTCGTGCACGATCATCAAGTAACTGTTTATCGGCTGCGATTAATTTATCATACGATGCCTTTTTGGCATCCATAACTATTTTTTGTGCGTCTCCGTCTTTACGCAATTTATGTATTTTTTCCAAGGTGACCAAGGTGTCCGTGCTACCCTCTTGGTTTTTTTTATTATACAAATCAACTTGCTGATTATGAGCCTTCACGGTTTCATCATATTGACTGCGTAATTTCTTCATGTCTTCTAGCATTACAGTGGCTTGGGCAGCAAGCTCTGCGCGTTTTGTATCAATTCGTTCAGCCTCTAGTTGATCCGAACGAATATCCGACTCAATTGAGTCACGACGTGCTTTTGCTGAATTACGATCTTGTTCCGCAAAACGCTCGGCTTCGGCATTTGACGTTGGATTGTCACGCGCCGCTGCCTTATCCATCACCGCCTTAAGCGCTGCCGCATTGGTTGCTGCACGCGCTTCGGTCAACAATTTTCCTAAATCTGCTTCACTCGCGTCTTCTGGTGAATTAATTTCATATCGATCTTTTAATTCTGTTCGCATACGACGCATGCGATCCTGCGCCAACGCCGAATCATCGCTCAATGTCGTTCCAGAAGTCGGTTTTGCATGTTTCCAATACAAAGCAGTTAATTGTTCCATCGTCGCATTTGCCGGTGGTTGGACACCCATTTGCTCGCGTAAATGATCGATGAGCGCCAATCGTTCACCCAAGCCAAAAGGATCCGGCACTGGCGGTTTAGCCAACTCTTCCGCCCAACTACAAGTAACGACCAGGAATAGTGTAATAAACAGCTGACGCATGGTGCACATCCTAGCGCTAATGTTTATGGAGCAATGTTGAGCAGCATTTGTCATGCTGCCTAACGCGATACCTCCGCTATTTCTTGGTTTGCCCACCTGTTTTGCTCGCTTGTTTTACTTACCAACCAATCAGGTTCGCTTGTTGATAAAGTGCTGCATACTCGATTTAACTCGAATAAATGGCAACTCTTAGCGCGTTGAATGATTTATGTAACACTTGCAACGTTGAGCCTGTAATACTACCGCTGTGTTCCGATGAATGGCGACGTTGCAAGTGTCGGTCAATACAGGTACTAAGTAGGCTCAACGCGCAGCATCTGATATGCAAACCCGGGATGATTACCACCAGCGTTTAAATGCCCACGATAGGGATCATCATGGCTCTCACCGCCACTCGATTCGATGAATATCAGCTAAATCCAACCAGATGGTTTGGTGCTCTTGCCGCCATCAAGTCGACTCCATTTGAACATTAATTGCGCACTCTCGCACAGGATATTTACGCATGTCTCCCCCAAGTCTTTACCTAACCTGTCCAGCTTACGGCATGTATGGCCCGGTTGATCGACAACAAAATGTCGATCTGGCAAAATGGCTCTGTGTTGAAATGGGTTGGACGCTAACCGTTTCACCTTTAATGGACCGCTTTACTTGTAAGGGTGGTTATTTACCCGCCGACGTAAGGGCGAAGGATTTCCGCACAGCCCTAAACCATGATGTCATTTGGGCTTGTCGAGGTGGTTATGGCTCGATCGAATTAACCGACAACCTTTTGCAGGCTAAATGTAAGCATCCGCCTCGATTAATTGGCTATAGTGATATTACGGCTCTGCATGCGGTATTTCACGTACGCGGCTGGACCAACAGTATCTATAGTGCAGCGCCTGAAATCCTGAAACGCGGCGGCCGTGCGGGGAAATCCTTGTTGGCTTCCTTACGTGGCGAAAGCATGGCGCTTAACCATACGCAAGAAGCTGGTGCTGTAGTGCTGCGGCCAGGAAGCGCGCAAGCTCCGTTATACCCCGCATGTTTAAGCGTTTTAGCCAGCCTTTGTGGCACGCCGGCCATGCCATCTTTGCGCGGATGCATCCTCGCGATTGAAGATTTCAAAATACTTCCTTTTCTTATGGCCACCCATTTGCAGCAATTATTTTTATGTGGCGCATTAACTGGTGTGCGTGGTTTATTGGGCGGTTCGTTTACCAATGAAGTAGACCATGATTATTTAGGTCCGTCACCCAATGATATCTTACGTCAGTGGGGTAATCGTTTACGGGTGCCAACGATCGCACGCTTGCCGTTTGGTCATATGACCGATCCCATGGCCTTACCTTATCATCGCCCAACAAAAATCGTGGCTGCTGAAAATGGCACCTGGTCAGTAGCTCTTGCAACAGAACGAAGGAAATAATTAATGTTCGACCTAACGTCTGTCGTTAAACATGCCACCGCCCTGCGTCATGATTTACATCGTCATCCAGAAGTCATGTTTCATGAAGAGCGTACAGCAAAAGTCGTACGCGACGAATTAGATCGTTTACATATTCCCTGGCGTGCCTGTGCAAAAACTGGAACTCTTGGGCGATTAGCGGCAGGCAAATCAGGTAAACATATTGCTTTACGCGCAGATTTAGATGCCTTGCCCTTGCGTGAATTAACCGGATTACCCTACGCCAGCTGTCACGAAGGTGTGATGCATGCCTGCGGTCACGATGGGCACACAGCTAGTTTATTAGCCGCCGCCGCTTGGCTTAAAGCTCATGAAGAGCAACTCCCAGGTCCAGTTACCTTACTCTTCCAACCTGCCGAAGAGGGCGGTCACGGTGCGAAACACATGATCGACTATCATGCGTTAGTCGGCATCGATGAAATATTTGGTTATCATAATTGGCC
>SYDV01000142.1 GCA_005801395.1 Planctomycetia bacterium
CGCTGGAATTGATTTTGGGACCCCTTCCTTCATCGCCACCGAGGCGAGAGTCAAATCGCTTTGTTCTCCAGTTGGTACTGCGTTGCATTGCCAGTGTGCACCTTGTGGGTCAGTCCAACGAAAAGATGACAGTGAGACGCCGAGTCCATTGTTGACGCGCCATCCATCTTTGCTGCGATGAATTTCGACTCGGCGACGTTCTGGTAGGGCTTCTACATAACCCAATTGTCGATGGACGCGCGCAGGAATAATCGAACCAGTGATACGTTGTCCGTTTTGCCATACGACATGAAGCGCGTTACGATCGTCATTATTGTAGCGATGCCTATGTCGATCGTTGCTGTCAAAAATTAACATTTTTGCTTGGGCATCCAGCTGAACCTGCGTGCTCGCGAACGAGGCAAAATAACTACAACCGGTCCAACGAATACTCTGCTGTGCCGATTGATCGATTAATACTAATTGCACTGCGCCGCGTTTGGTGTCGATGCCATCGGCAATCAAACTGGCAATAATCAGAATTAAACAGGTGGCTAAACTTAGCGCAGGAGTGGTAACGAGAAATAAATAACGCGCCTTACGACGACGTACCCACCACATATTTAAAGGTCCAACCACTAAGGCGAAAACAATGGCTAAAACTACAAACGTTTTCACCGGTACCGTTTCCGTACCCACTACCGGTGCAATTCGTGGTTCCCAATTATCGTGATTGTTATGTAACGCGTGCAATTCTGATAATACCGCATGTTTTTTGTCACTTGATCCTACAACGGGCGTTTTAATGAAACGTCGCAACCAAAAATTCGCTTGGGTCGATGAGGTGACGGCTAGGGTGCCACCAGCACTAGCCCAGGTGGCTATAGCCGTTAATTGGCTGTCATTTAGCGCGGCTTGTCCTTGTTCGGTAAGGACTAAAGTGAGCCAAGTTGGGTATCCTTGCCAACGATCAGGTAAGGTGGCGACATTTAAACGAGCAAACTTATCTGAGGTCGCTGAACCTTTGATAAGTTTATTGAGCCCGACTAGGTCGAAAGATTCCGTTGGATCAATGACGTAACCACGCACATCACGACTGGATCCATGGCTGGATATATGGGCTTCACCCGAAGCGCCGCTGCGCGTATCCCATTCAACCGAGCGAGTATAGAGAAAGCCCGCCGTTGTTGGTGGCAGTAATAAGGTGTAGTTAATTGATTCGCCTGCACGTGCGAATAACGAAACGGAAGCGGACGATTTATTGCTTTGAGTACGTAAATTGATGGCCGTGTCGTTGGGTGACTGAATGGTAATAATGACGGGGGTATATCCTTTGGGATCAGTCCAGGGCGTTGAGGCAGAAACCACCACGCCCATTTCACCTGCGGTCAGCGATATGAAACAGGTTAAAAATAAAAAAAAGCAGCGTAATAGAACAATCATGCGGGTAACTCTGGCATGGTGTCTAAAAGATGTTGCACAACGGAGGTGGCGTTAGTGCCAGATAAACCGGCTTCGTAACTGAGCACTAAGCGATGGGCGATAACCGAACAGGCTAACGCTTTCACATCGGCAAAACTAACAGCTGGCCGACCTGCAATCAGAGCAGCGGCTCGCGCACACGAACCAAGCGCAATTGCGGCGCGTGGGCTTGCGCCCCAACGCACGGCGGTTTTGACGAGCGCCGGTGATTCGGGTAGTTCTGGGCGCGTGGCATTAACTAAACGTGCGATATAAAGTGCGACAGCTTCCGGCAGAGCAACGCGACGTACGCCATCTAATAATTCGATAATTTGTGGCGAGGTGGTGACAGAGATTGGTGTTTGTGGTTTGCCGTCAGGGCGTTCAGTTAATATTTTCGTTAAAGTATCTGTACTAACACCAGTGACGGTGGCTTTAATTGCAAAGCGATCGAGTTGAGCTTCTGGTAATGGATAAGTACCGTCGAGCTCAACAGGATTTTGTGTGGCCAACACGAAAAATGGTTTTGGTAAGGCGTGTGTCGTGTCAAAGACGGTGACCAGATGTTCCTGCATGGCTTGTAATAATGCTGATTGGGTTTTGGGACTGGCGCGGTTAATTTCGTCTGCCAGGACAATCTGCGCAAATACTGGACCTTGGCGGAAAATCATTTGTCGACCGCCGCCAGCGGCTTCTTGCAACATCACGGTTCCGGTAATGTCCCCAGGCAGTAAGTCTGGAGTAAATTGGACACGTTTATAATCGAGTCCAGTAAGAATGGCGAGTGCCTTTACTAATTCTGTTTTGCCGAGTCCAGGGAGACCTTCCAACAGCACATGTCCGCCAGCCAACATGCCGGTCAGGACTAAACGGGTGAGTGTCGTTTGACCTAATAATATTCGGTCCAAGCCTTTTAAAATGGCAGCGGCACGTGTCTGCAATTGCGTGACATCGGATTCACTTAACAAGGTCGACATAAGTTACCTACAGGTTATAGCGGATGATGGGAAGCATCGTTGGCCTCGTTGAACATGACGCAACGGGGAGTCGTGTAGATCGTCCATGGAAAGGTGCTGACATGCATGAGGTGGTTTGCTAGAAGTCGACCCAGCGAGGCGCATATGAAACAAGCAGCTACTTTATTAGCGGGCTGTATCTTGGTCGTTGTTGGCATGTACGGATGTGGCACCAATGCGACTAGTGCGCCAGGGACTCAGCCGCAAGTCACGATGATTCCAGCGCAAGCGAATTTAGCTAACATCATTAAGGTGAATTCAGCTGATGATTTTTCTCAAGCATTGAAAACCTATGCTGATCGCTTAATCGTTGTCGATTTTCACGCCGAGTGGTGTGGCCCCTGTAAAATCTTGGCTCCAGAACTGGCAGCTGTTGCCGCTGCGCATCCCAATTCGATCACGGTGCTGACAGTCGACTGTGAAAAATTACCGGCATTAGCGGATAAATATCAGGCCGAAACCCTTCCGTTGTTAGTGCAAATAAAAGCAGGTAAAGAAATTAAACGTCAAGTAGGGGCAACGGATCGTGTGGCATTAACCAAGTGGATGGAGCTAAAATAATTGAGATTAGTGGTTTATTGAGTAAACTAGGGCGTCGCTAAATCTTCGTTTAAAATAGAGCGGTAACTTTCATAACGACTGGCGGCGATGCTACCGTTGGCGACGGCTGCTTGCACGGCGCAGTCGGGCTCGTGTAAATGGGAACAATCGTCAAAGCGACAATGCGGATGCAGCGCGGCGATATCGGCATAGAGCAAGGCAACATCAAGCGGCTGCATGCCAGTGATGCCGCATTCGCGAATACCTGGAGTGTCCATTAATTGTCCGCCATTGGCGACGGAATAACTACGTGAACTGGTGGTGGTGTGTCGACCGTGGCCGGCTTGTGCAACGCTGCCAACTCGTGCGGCGAGGTCAGGATAAAGCGCGTTTATTAGACTCGATTTACCAACGCCACTTTGCCCGGCGAAGACACAAACTTTTCCAGCGAGGTGAGCGCCCACAGCTTCAATGCCATCGCCAGTTTTTATGCTGGCGGAAAATGTTGGCACCTGCAAAGAAGAGTAAAGTGTGCGTGGCGTCGCGGTATCGGCTAAATCCGATTTGGTTAAAACAACCGTGGCATTAATGGCATTATACGCGGCGATTAATAAGTACCGATCAATGAGTCCATATTTTAATTCCGGCTCAGCCATGGCGGCGACAATCACTAAACAATCAATATTGGCGGCAAATATATGTAATAAAGCCCGGTTGTGGCTGTCGGTACGGGCAAGTTGGTTCGTACGCGGACAAACGGCTTCAATGACAGCTTCATCGTTGTTCATGGTGAAGCGGACTTTGTCGCCAATGCTTAATGGATTTTTAACGCCAGCGATGCGTTTTTTTAAATTTTGTCGCACGATACAAAAGCGTTCAATTCCTTCACTATCGCGCACTAGCACCGTCATTCCGGCGAAACCACAAACGTGACCTAATATGCCTATCGTTTGCGTGGTTAAACTATCACCGGCGAGACGATTGAATTTAGCTAGTAAGGCTTCGCCACCGTGACTGCGTCGACTATTCTTTCCGTGTTTTTCTAAAAAAGTATCGTCGTCACTGTGTTTTTCCCAGCCGCCGATGCGTGCAGTATCTTGGCTATTCGCGCGTCGCAAACGACCCATACCCTGGCGCTGACCATGCGAACGCAGGCCTTTATATTTTGGATCGCCGGATTCGACCATGATTAATTTTCGACCAAGTATCGCATTATGGCGGCGATCACTTGGGTGTTTCCGCCGTTTGTGCGCTGGCTAAAACATCGATAGCCGGTTGATAAATTTGAGCATCTTTTGCTAGAACTAGTTTAACTACGGTGGTTAATGCATCGTTGGGAATTTCCGTCCATTTAATTGTTACTGTGCCACCATTTTCAACTTCTAATTGTAGGCCGATCAAATCAGCGCTCAAAAGGTCTGGATCAGACCAACCTTTCAAAACGCCACGATAGCGTGGATGCTTTGTTGCTGCTTTCAGTTGAATTCCCAACGTTTTGGTCATGGCAGTTAATTGCTGTGCAGCTTGGTAATAAATATCGAATTGTTTGCCTTTTTCGGTGGTTCCCATGGAGGGACGAGATTTACTGTGCAATTGTTCTAAGGCAGCGAAATTCCAATGAGCTAACTCGAAGGCCGCTTTTTCAATGATCGCTTGTTGAGCGGCTTGTTGTTCATCGTCCAATACTTTGATGGCATTGGTGATATCGGTTTCAGCGTCGGTGCCAAGCAAAGGCGCAGGTAATTGATCACGCAGTTCTTTGAGTTTAGCGAGGTTCTTTTGATTGGTGGCGCTTTGCACTTTTAGACGTAAATTATTCAAATAGGAAGTTTTGGCTCGTGTCACTTCATCGTTAAGTGTTTGTAATTTCGTTGTGACGGTCGGTTCTTCTTTTCCTGGGAAGGCTTGCAGCCGTTGTATGGCGAGTTCAAAATTAAATTCACTGACTAACTTTTGCACTTCAGTGCGTAAGGCCGAAAAATCTTGCTCGACGGCTTTGATATGGCGTTGTTGTAATAAATCACCGATACGCCCTAATAACTGTTTCGCTCGCGTGCGATTATCTTGTGACAGTCTTTGAGTGCTCAGTTCCTCAACTTGTGCGCGTAAGGCATTGAGATCCAATTGTTCGCCACCACTTCGTAATCGATCTTCAATCGTAGTAAGAGCGGAGGTATGTGGACGATCACTCGTATCAGGAGTTGGAGTTTGTTGCGTTGGAGTTGGAGTTTGTTGCGCTGGGGTGGTCGTGGTATTTGGTTGAGTAAGTCCGCTCGCGCTATTGCCGCGTAGTACCG
>SYDV01000143.1 GCA_005801395.1 Planctomycetia bacterium
AGAGAAAATTGAAGGCGAGGACACTGATCCCGCTGAATTACGCCGTTTAGTCTCCAACGGTTGGCTACAATCCCAAATACCGATGAGCGACCAACTCACATCGCTTATCGATGCACTCAACCAAACGTTAACGCCTACGCTCATACAACAATGGACAGGCGATCATTGGACATTAAATAAATATACCAATACCTACGAACACACCGTGTGGACATTGCAAGGGCCAGATCGCTGTTTACGGCTGCAACCACACCATTCACCAGTATATGCGCCGGCTATTCCATGTCAGTTAATGTATGAATTAGATCCTGCGTTCGACCCTCTCGCCTCAAACGCGCCGATCGGCACTGCTCATCTGTATTGGGGCCGCGAAGCCCTCGCCCATTGGACTCCAGGCAGTGGATTTACTGTCGACCAAAACCGCTGGCGCACGGCGTACCCAGATGAAGGCTATGGAATTTCTCGTTCCGTGCCGGTTAATTTCATGCCGCCGCACATCCTATTAAACCAGGCAAATGGCGATCTTTATGGTTTGGTCACTGCTGGAGGCCTATTACAATTACCGCAATCCACGAGTGTTGCCGAACATGAACGATTTTTAACTGATGCAGCGAAACAATTACCTGATGCCACGCATTTGGATTTGATTGGGCAACATTTATTTTCTTACGTTCACGACAGCCCAGATCCGGCGTTACCACAACTCATTGGTTTCCGTAATCTCAGCGGTGATATTCACCAAACCATCACTCAAACACTGAACACCTGTCGCCATGGAATTATGCGCGGAGACTGCGACGATTTATCAGAAGTTTACCAATCGATCCTAACCAAACAGCAACGCCTTGCGTATATTCTTAGTTTTCCACGACACGCAGCCTGTGCCTGGAGCGAACAACGTGGTGATGAATGGACCACGTATGTACTGCAAACAGGACAGCCAGTCGCAAAACATCACGCGGATCTCGCCAACACCGTCGCCCAAATTTATGCTCATTTTGACGAGCACGATGAGCGCGATGGCTCCATGGTGAATTTACTGCTGCGCTTTGCTGGCGAAAATACGCGCACACCATTTCGCTTGTCCAATCGTATCTTAACCGATGCCGATTATGCCAAAACGTTGATCGCCGTGCAGCGTGATTTATTTTATCACACCTACGCTCATGGCATAAAAACCATGACTAAGGTACTTGCAACAGGCGACCACGACCAAGCCAATTATACGGAATTACTCGGACTTTACCGCCATACAGCCCAATGGTTAGCCGCACGAAAAATCCAAGAACGCATCGTCGCAACCATCACTGATCCTGAACAAAAACTGCAAGAACAAACGCGTCTGATCCCCTTGCTGACGTTGGCGCAAGACCGCACGATTATTTCTGGTTTCGTAGCATCCGCCCTCAGTGATATTTTACCAACAATTGCCAAACAGCATGACTCACGCGCGTGGTGGCTGGCCTATCATTTACATAAAGCGCTGAGCAACCAATACCATCAGTCTGAACGTGAACAATTATTTAACACTTGGTTAATGCCGGCCCTCATAAAAGAAACCGACGAAGTTCGCGCCTGGGTTAACTCTGTTAATTTTTCTCGAGACACCTGGAATAACAACCTGCGCGGATATCGCGCACAAGCCACTAATCTCATCGGCATCATTCAAAGCGACCTTATAAATCAGGGATTTAGTGCCTTAGAACAACATGAACTGCTGCGTAAAAATTTTACTTTTATGCAACAATGGATTCAAGATTTCGCCTTCATCGGCGATGGCCGTCGTTCCACCATCTTGCAATCATACGCCTCCATCGGTTTTTTTGCGGCTCACATCATTGGCGAAGATAACCTTGATACGTTACTCGCCTCCTGCTCATTTCCACATGCATGGCGTGATGACCATCGGAAACGCGATAGTGGTATTTCTCAATTACGTCGCGACCTACCGTGGATTCGCTGCAGTATCCCATACTGGTCGTATCGCTTGAATGCCGCTCTTCAGGCGCGCGATTTATCAGAAGCCCGCATTCACAAACTGATTCAATGCCTACGCGAAGCACACCAAGCCACCACTGACCTTGATCTCTTACAACCCAGCGATCATCAGGTTATGTTGCGCGCCCATGTAATTGAAGCCTTAATCGGACGCGACATTACTGCGCTCGACAAAGCTTTCACCGCGTATCGTGACCGTCAGGATAAACGCAGCGATGCAGCTCTGTGCGAAACCATTAGTTCACTCGCACGTCATTTGCCTCCGCAGTGGTTTGCAACGGTACTGCAACGATGGGACGCGATCGCTGCAACCAAGCCCGGCTATTACACCATCGCCTGGAACTGCGTACATGAACAAGCGATTGCCCAAGCCTTAGTGGCCGGTGCGTTTGCTGCTGAACGATTAAGCGACGATTATTTATTTGCTGAGGAATTCATTTATTTACAGCGCGTGCTCGCTGGTGGAGATGAGCCGTAATTATCTGTCCGGTGGTCCCAATGGCGTGAACTTAGAAAGTACCTTTAGTTCTTCGGCTTCCATACACCGTTTCTTATTTTTCATCGGTATTTCACTGGTTTTCACAAATGATCTCTAACGTCCTACAGGTACCTGGAAAAGATATTAACCACAGAGCGCACAGAGGTGGGAAATTCCTGTCTCTGTGCGCTCGGTGTACTCTGTGGTTAATCCTGTTTGAGATCTGATTTGGGACATATTTTTTCGAATTACACGAAAAAATAGGCTATTATTAAGTTCACGCGATTGCCGGTGGTCCCTATGGTTTATACCGTCTGCGTGTGGATTTTGGGCTAGTGGTTAACCCCAAACTTTAATTTCCACGTACCATAATTTATGATAGCTTCGATAATTCAGGCACCAATCCTTTTCGGGGTACATCCTGCAATGCCTCTTGATCGAATGCTTCCTTCAAACGTAGGCGTAATTCAGCCGCGACGCTTTCATGACGACCAGGCTTAACCCGCATGGAAGTGCGCACCGTCATGGTGCTACCACCAAAGCCGGTAATGCCGTCTATCTGCAAGGGCTCTAAGACATCACTATTTGCCTTCTGCACTTGTTCGCCGCATGCGCGCAAAGTGGCAAATACTTTATGCACATCGATTTGATAACTGACATCAAAAGGAACCACCGCTTTAGTATATTCACGTGAAAAATTCACGACCTGCTTCATGTCACCGTTGCGAATAATATGTAAACAACCGTCGACATCACGGATGCGTGTCGTGCGGAATTCAATCGATTCGACCGTACCTTTAGCGCCTCCGCCTTCGATAACATCGCCCACCAAATACACGTTTTCAAAAAGAATAAAAAAGCCTGACACTACATCATTAACGAGCGACTGCGCGCCAAATCCCACCACCATACCAAGCACACCCACGCTCGCTAAATAAGGTAACGGATCTTGGCCGACTGCCACCACTGCCAACACAAACATGACAAAATAACAGCCCACACGAAATAAGCTGCGCGTTAGAGGAATAATCGTCGCCTTACGCCGACGGCTCATGTCATTCATGTCGTCGGTGTCATCAGCACCTTGACCAATCCATAAATTACCAAGTTCAATTCCTACACGGCCAAGGAAAAATATGCCTATGATTTTCATCGCCATTGGACCGAATTTAGCTAAAAAAGACACTGGTGGCAATTGAGCGATAACTAAACTAGCCATGCCAATCCATAAGGCATATTCTAAACAGCGCCGCAACAGTGGAACCAATGGCCGCATGTGTTCATAAATCGCGATCATCCCGCGCTTTTCCGCGTAACGATGGCTTAATCCTTCTGCCGTATCCACCACCACGGCGGTCGCACGGATAATCAAGACGCCAACCGATATGATG
>SYDV01000144.1 GCA_005801395.1 Planctomycetia bacterium
ATCCTGTCCTGTGTTGGCTGTTGGAGTGCGGAAAAAGAAGCGCCATTCACTATGGAAAAAGATATCCTGCGTAATGGTGAGCCAGTAAAGGTCACCATAGATGCGACGGGACGCTATTGGCGCCGTGAACCACTGAATGGTTTTGTTGATCCGATTGCCGCGCCAGCCGTCCCTGATGGCAATGGTAAATTGTATGACGCAAAAACCATGAAAGCATTTTCTGATGCCTATGTGGATGCGATTGAACAAAAACATGCCGCAACCATGTCGGCAGATTTTTCTACGTGGTTAAAAGCGCACGCGGATATTCGCCGTGATTTCTGGTTAGCATTATCGCCGCAATTTGACGAAGCCAAAGAAGCGGTAAATGTACTCGATAGCTTACGCAAGCATAAGGTCGAGGCGGTTGAAAAGTTCCCTCATTTAGCCATCGCTATTGCCGTGGTATTCGACACGCCAGACGCATTGGTAACTTCGCGTTTAAATTATTTATGGGCAGTGACGGATGCGCAATTTTCGCCACAACGTCCCTATCTGCTGACATTTGATTATTTTACGGATAAAACCAATCAATCGCGGTTCACCTTTAAGCCGGATCAATTGCCGTGGCCGATTTTAGTTCACCTAGTTGATTTCGACATCGACGACAAAGAAATTGCTTGGGCGTGGAAAAATTGTGACAATGCCCGCAAAGATATCGCCAGTCTTTATCAAACGGTTCCCTATGATAATGATAAGTTGGCGCGTAAAACGCCAAAACTGGGCAGCAGCGATTACACCCTGGAAAATCTACGCGCTAAAGGAGGCGTGTGTGTTGACCAGGCACATTATACTTCACGTGTAGCCAAGGCTTTCGGCGTGCCATCAATGAAGGTCGCCGGTGAGGGGCGCTATGGCGCATCAAGTTTACATGCGTGGTCGGGATTCTTAATTAATGCTCAGGGGCGGGCGCAATTAGATTTTACCGGACGCTATCAAGGCGACTATTATTACACGGGTGACATTTTTGATCCACAAACCCGCACGATGATTTTGGATCGCGAAGTAGCAATGTTGTATGATGGCATTTCGCTGTCGTTCTTTAAATACCAAGACAGCGCCGTATTATCGCGTGCGGCATTAAAGCTGGTTAACATTGACGCAAAAGGCGCGATGACTTTGGCCCAACAAGCGATTGATCGCAATACCTTTAATCCCACTGCTTGGCGCTTATTAGCCTATGGTGTATCTACTGGTGCCGTTGATCAGAAAACGGGGAATGTATTAGTTGCGCGATTAATGAAAGATCTAGCGAATCATCCGGATCTCACTCTGGAATGCCTGAATCTTTTCATGGCCGCAATTCCTGAAGGGGATTTAGCCGCTCGTCAGAAAATTTATAACAAAGCCTATGAATTGTACGCCAAACGCCCAGATTTACAGATTCAATTACGCCTCTTGCAATGTGACGAATTAATTGTGGCCAAACGCCAAGCGGATTCGTTGCAAATTGCTTTACAGACCTGCACGGTGAACGCGAAAGAAGGAAGCCTTATTCTGCCATTAATTAATCAGATTGTCGAATCATCGCGCGACTTTGCCTCGAGTAATCCCAAATTCCAAACCGGTGTGGTGAAGCAAGCTTTGATTAAAATCGAAAAAGATTTCCCGCAAAAACGCGGCAACGAAGTATCCGCAGCCTATGAAGAGTTTAAAGTGATGGTAGGCAAGCTGTAATTGACGAACGTAGTCGCGCGAAGCTCATATCGTTATTCGATATTCTTCTTACGGTGCCGATTAGTTCGCTTCGGCAAGAACATCAATAGCAATAATGACGGTATAATACGTCATTATGAGTGCTACCTCACCCCAGGTGTTGTACCAGTTATCATGTGATGAATACACTACGGGCGCGCAGCCCCCGTAGTGTACATGTCCTCGTGATGAACAGCCGGCAGATAGCAACATGGTCGTAGATAATACCAAGATGATGAAACGCCGTGGCATTATTGCACCATGGTTGCATCAGTTTTTACTTCTTTTGGCGGATAGCCAACGATGTTGAGACCCCACTTACCGTTATGTTCAAGTTTTGGTTCGGCATTAAACACGGAAACGGAATAGGCAGGATGATGCCAGGCTAATTTGGTGACGGGAACAAGCGTGCCCATTATCGCGACATCACCCGTCGCTACGATGGCGCGGCCCGTGCCCTCAAAAACTCCGCCACAAGTTGCAACGGCGGCGGTGACGGACGAGCCAATGGTTCCAGTAATTATTCTACCAGTTGGTTTTAGGATATATCCCCACATCGATAGACCACCGACATAAGCAAACCAGCCAAAGGGTTTATCATTGGCTAAATCAGCTATATCGTGGGAGGTGTGACGATAATCCCGACCAATACCACCAATCATATAATCACCGACACAGGTCGGCCCTGCAAATTCATAGAGTTCACCCACTTTATTTTGTTCCCCATCAGAGACTAATCCATTGGTGCCGTATCTGCGAATATAACCACCTGCGCGACGGTAACTTTCACCCGCATCCGCAAACGTGGCACCGACTCCTGGAATAATAAACACATCCCAGCGATAACCTTTAGTGTCATTTAATTGTCCATTCCAATACAGATCCGCGCATTGTTTTGGTTGAGTAATGACCATCGGTCGATTAGCGGCGGCTTGGCGTTGATCACCGCAGCCGGTTATTCCCAATAAACCGATAGCAGCACACGCGAACGTAATGGTTAGTGAATTATTTTTTCTGTTCGTAGCGGTGGTATTGGGCAAAGGACTGACTGAAACTTCTTGAGCCTCGGAGGAAAAGGTGA
>SYDV01000145.1 GCA_005801395.1 Planctomycetia bacterium
CTCGTAAGTTGGTAATCCAATGCGATAGGGACGACCAACGGCTTCTAATTTTGGTATTGCCCACTCTAAATCTTGAGCGCCCAATAACGGCGTAGTTCCAGTTGGATCAAAGGGTACGTAGGTATTATAAAATTGTGGCGCAACCAGATCGACGACGTGCATCAGTTCTGCTAATTCACGGCTGTGAATCCAGTCAACTAACATAGTAATGGATAAATGAATGTCAGCGGGTAGCGTCAGGCGTAATTGTCGCAGGAAATCAATGTAAGCGGGTAATTTTTTGGTTGGTACGTCGCAATCTATTTGCAGACCAATGGTCGCCATCGTGTTATTGCGTTCAAAGCCACTGAGAATCATCGGTATGAGTAATGGTCCCAATTCTGGATCCATTTGTTTTGCGAGTGCTGCATCGATGCGAACCACTAGATGCTGTCGTTTTCCTGGGATTGGTGAGGATGGCCGTCCTTCGGGCTCCCACGTGGGGGTTGGGGTGGTGCCGCGAATAAAACCACAGAGTGAAAAAATATCGCGGCTGCCCAGTCGATCTAGTTGAGTTAATTCATGTGTGCTTAATAAGCGATTGGCACCCCAGTCCCAATAGTCAATTGGGACACTCGCTAATGGAGTTGCAGTTGGCTTGATTTTTTGTGGCCAATTTCCAGCGACCAGCAAAGAGCAGACGGTGGCAGCAATCAGCGCCAACACACCAGTTAATCGACGCGTCGATGTGTCGGCTACTCGTGGATCACTTGGGTCATCATTCATAATGATACGCAGATAAAATTAATGTTTTTTCCATGGTTGATGCCGCTGTCGAATTTTCAGCCTCAGCAGATTTAGCCCAGATGATCAAGTGGATCTCCATATCCGAGTACAACCAAGGTGCAGGCTTCAACCACGCGCACACCGCGCGCCCGCGCCGCACTCGTGAGCGGTTCACCATCGGCTCCTGGGTTTAGCCATAATACCGTTGGTGCACAGGCGATGATATCGTCCAACATAGCTAGGCCAGCGGTGGGGTTTACATACATGCAGATAATACTCGGTTTTCCCGGTAAAAGCGAAAGGCTTTTATACACCGGGCACTCTGCAATCACGCCACCCGCTGGGTGGACTGGCCAAACCGTATAACATTGGGCACGGTAACGTATCACCGCTTGATGACTGTATCGCTCTGGTTTGTTGGAAGCGCCAACGATGGCGACGGTGCGCGGAAGAGATGGTGAAACAGCAGACATTGAAACTCCTAATAACGTAGACCTATTACCACCTTGCTCAGGCGCGTGTCGGCTGCCAGCATTGGTTTATGCCAAGGACGGCAAGTATTTAGGAGATCACGGATGTCGCATGAGCTGATGCAGGAACTTTCCACGTGGTTGGAGCAATGGGCAACAGAGACCATTTTCCCAGGCCGACTACGGTTGTTTTGCGACGAGCGCGTTGCGCATGTGTTATCGGCGCCACAGCGAGCGATAGCTAATTGGCAAGGAGCTACTGATGGGTGTCTCTTTGGTGCTGCGTGCGGCGCTGCATTCATGGAAGCACAACGCCATGGCCACGTTGTTGTGCTGTTACCAGCACGTGCATTACAAGATGAGCAAGTTCGAAGTGCCGCCATTTTAGCGGTACGCTTAGCGTTGAAGAAAATGACCTTAATTATTGTTGGCACGGACGTATCGGACAGTGATTGGTTGATTGAAGCAGGTTGGAGCCGTTCTGGTGACGGTTTGGTTGTTTGTCATTTGTTGCCGCCGACAGTCAGTTTCGCGGTAGCGCCAGCGCGGTTACGTGAAGAACAGCAGCCAGTTCATTTATCATCGTTATTGCCAGGTGATTTACCGGCGTGGCCAGTGGACGATTTAAGTGTGCCATTGGCCTCAATTGCTGATTGGTTTTCGTGGATCGCCCTACGTGAACCGCACGTGGTGGTGGCAGATCTTGCCACTCCCTGGCGTAATGTAGCACCAAGTGCGGTCTTATTGGCGGCATTAGCGCAATTAGCGAGCGAAGGGCGACGCGTGTGTTGGCGTGTGCCAACGGGCACCAGCTTATTCCCGTGGTTGGCTATTATGCACGATATTGGGCGTCGTGGTCATGGAATTAAATTAATCGTCGCAGCACGTGATTTACCAAACCGTCCGCAATTAGCAGCACTGACCGGCTGGTGGGTATTGGTGCCGAATGATGTCGGCGAAGCGGCGGCGATGTTGGCGTTTACCTTGGCCTGTGATGATCCCGTATTGTTGGCGTTACCAGCTGCGATGCCTGTTCCTTTACCAACTTGGATAGCAGGACAGGCATATTTACCAGGAAGTGGACGTTGGCTATGCCATGGCCCGCAAGCCACCATCATCTGTGATTATCGCACGTTGATTGCCGCAACCCAAGCGGCCACGGAATTGAGTCGCGAAGGTATTCATGCCGGTGTGTTAATTTGCTCGACCCTCATTCCCTTGCCGATTGGTGACCTCGATCACATTCCACCGGCACCAATTATTGCGTGTGGGAACGACCTAGGTGTGGCGTGGTCATCTGCCATGATCGATCGCGATTTATCTATCAGTACGGTCGACGACGGTATGAATGCACAGGCAATTAGCGAATTAGTAAAAGCGAAGCGACGGCGGTAAGGCGACCTTTCCCTAGGTCGCCTTCGCGGACAGTTTTATTGGACAGGCTGTGATTCGATCCAACCCTCAAGCCAGGTGGCGATTTGTAATCCAGCGCTATTGGCGGCTACTTCAAGCGCAGTGGCTTCATTGTTGAGCCCTGCGCTATAACAGATACCGGACCATTGGTTAATTACCGAACCGTGTTTTGACGTCAGCATGACGTTACCGGAAATAGTAATATTCCAGCGTGTGGCGATGCCGCGTGAATCGCTGCCAATGGCCTGAATAATTTCTTCGTCGATGGTGAGACTGAGTTTGGCAGAACCGGCTGGGCTAACGTTCCAGCCCAATTTATTTTCAATGGCGGCAGCGATTTCTTTTTGCAAATAACCTTGTGAGCGGACTACATTGGTGGCATTCGAGGTGATAACGATCCGAACGGGTTCGCCGAGCGGTTTCACGCCAGCCAAACGATACGAACAGCTCGATAGTGTGATAAGCAGACACAGAGCAACAAATACGAATAAGAACCGCATCATGGAGCAATAGGTGCTGGCGGGAGCGGTTGTGGGTTGCCGAGTTCAGCCGCAGTTGGCAGCGGTAAATCTGCTAGTTCACGTTGGGCCGTACGGCCGTCGTCTGAACCACTGTCACGGCGAATTACTTCGCGATAATAATAGCGTGATGCTGGCAGCCATGGGCGGTTTGTATGGCCTTTCGGTGCGGCGAGCCAAGCGAGACCTGGCGTGACGCGATCGCGATACCAGCGAGCAACAGCCAAATCGCGGCCTTGATGCCAACCGCGAATGCGTTTGCGATAGGCTTCGATAACTTTTATTTTTTCAACATCACCAGCGGCTTCAATTTCGGCTTGGTCGATAACCGCAGCAGCGCTGATTAAAACACCGACGTCGTAGTGTTCGCCGCGATAGGACACTAAATAACTCAGTGCGCGTTCGCATAACACGGTGAATACGAGGGAATGCGTCGGATAGGTTTCGCAGAATTTTTCATATTCACGACGAGCGAGGAAAATAGCATCTTTATCTCCACTACGTAATAGTGAGCGAGCAAGTCCAATGGCGGCGCGTGGAGCAATTTCAATGCGATCTCCATGAAGTTCCATGAAACTAAAGATACGATTTATTTCACTAGAATAGGAAGAACTGCCTAAACGAATAACGTCACGGGGATCTTTTGCTTCTAAATCGATAGCCGCGGTAAAATTTTGTGTCCGTTCTGTGGCATCCATGACATCTAACATGGTTGAAGGCATATTATTGTAGTCGGGGATGTAGTACCACAACTCGTAGAGTCGATTATTCATGTCTGCGATATTACCACGCCGCGCATTGGCGATAACCTGAATGGCCAATAAATCGCCAGCCGCTTTCGTATAGGGATAGGCACTAAAACCATCGGAGCCCAACCAAACCGTGCGACGTTCGCGCGAGGGCGAGATAATCCACCATTGAGGTGCAGCCCAATGCCAAGCGCTTTCTAATGGTTGTGACTCGCCGGTTTCCAACATCGCTCGCGCTTGTCGCACATATTCAACCGCGCTCTGTTCTTGTGCTTCACTAATGAGAGCGTGACTACGTGCCAGTCGGTATTCGGCGGCTTTTTCGCGAACGCGAGTAACATAACGCATCTCAATATCGCTATCGCTGACTTCTGCCGAGGGATTAGCTGCGGCATCAAAGGCAGCGCATGGGAAACAAAACGCTATCGTGAGAAAAAAAAGCTGCACAAAACCGGTTAACAAGCGCATGGGCGGCAGTGTGGAGTTGAAGGAAGGGGTGCAATGCGGAAAGCCGTCGGTGCCTAACCGCCACCCCGTCTGGCGGGTTCTGGTAGGGGGAGGTTGTTGATAAACGCAACGCCTCACCAATGAGCCGTATATTTGTATGTAACCGTAGATTACAAAAGATCTTACAATATATTTTTGGCATCAATGTGGTCCGCGACCTGCTTGGAACGCTTTGTGCGTTCAGCGAATAGAGAGGGAGCAAGCCATGTTGATCGACGATCGTTTAAAATTGATGTCACGACTCATGGACGTGTCGGCGCTTAAGGCCCAGGTGCATGCGGGAAACATTGCGAATCAAAATACTCCTGGTTATCGCGCAAAGGCGGTGGCTTTTGATCAAGCCTTTGAACAAGCGTTGCGCGATCAGGGTGCCGATGAGGCAGCAGAAGTGGAAACATTAATTTACGAACCACAAAACACCCAAGTTCATGACGACGGCAATGATGTGTCGCTCAATCAAGAAATCATGGAATCGGCTAAAAATCAGACCATGTACAATGCTTATTTAGCGATGGTAAAGGGTAAAATGCGTCTATTAAATATCGCCGCTGGTCAGGCGCCTGGAGGTTAATTATGCCAGTAAATAGTTTATTTGGTGGTGTGGATGCTAGTCGTTCAGCCCTTGGTGCTGAACAATTACGCATGACGGTGGCAGCGGAAAATCTTGCCCACGCCGGTGATACGGCGCGTTTGGCAAATGGTTTACCGTACGCGCGTCAGCGGGTGTTGTTTAGCGCGGTGATGGACGCTCAGGGCGACACCACTGGCCAAGTTAATTCTCAAGTGGTCGCAAGTCCGCGGTATCTCCAACGTTATGACCCAGACCATCCCGATGCCGATGCGGCTACCGGTATGGTTAAGGAACCGGATATTGATCCGATACTAGAACTCACCGACTTGCTGGTGGCGTCGAAAGCCTACGAATCCAATGCCAATGCTGCTCGCGGACTCCTGCGTATGCATGAGAATGCCTTGCGCTTAGGCGAATCGTGACCGATCTTTACCCAAGGTAGACTATGAGCACACCGCTCGACCCATTACGCAGTTTGTATGGCAGTGGCATCATGCCCCCTGGTGTACCGATCGTGCAGCCAGGTGCCGCAAACGAACCACGCACCGCCGAGGGCAAAACCTTTGGTGATGTCATGCAAGATTTCGTACAACAAGTCGACCAGACACAAATTCAATACGACCAAGCGATCGACGCGGTTCAACGCGGCGAAAGCGGTAATTTACACCATGTGATGTTAGCCCAAGGCCAAGCTCAATTATCTCTGAAATTGGCTGCTGAAGTTCGTAATAAATTAGTCGAAGCGTATAAAGAGGCGATGCGGACGCAGTTTTAACTTTTTACTGGTCCGCTGTCATTTCTAACTGGTCCGATGTCCGAAGTCATTTAGTTCTGTAGTTCTGATAGTGGTAGAAGCAGAAACATTAAATGACGGCTTTTATTAGTCCGTCGTGCGCTAACTGCTAGACATCGGACATCGGACCAGTTCAAAAATATGGTACGCCCTTCGCTTAGGTATAGATTACGAGGCTACTATGTCGAAAATCTGGCAACAACTGCTGAATATTTGGAGTCGCTTAGAAATCGCACAGCGAGCCACCATTGTTTTGGTGATGCTAGGGGCGGTTGCGGGCCTTGTTTCCATGTCGTATTTCGTTGGCAAACCCAGTTATCGCGCCTTAGCGAGCGATTTGGGCCAAACGCAGGTAGCCGAGATTGTGGCATATCTCGACACCAATCACATTAGTTATCAACTCGCAGATCGCGACACGACGGTTTTGGTACCATCGAAGGATCTTTATCGTTTACGCAATGAATTGGCTGAGCGTGAAATGTTATCAGATAGCTCAAATGGTTTTGAAATATTGTCGAAGGGCAATATGTGGGATTCGACTTTTAGCGAACATAAAACCTATGATCGCGCAGTCGCCGGTGAGTTAGAACGAAGTTTCCGCGAATTATCCGGTGTACGCTCAGCGCGGGTATTAATTGACCGTCCGCAACCAAGTCCATTTTTGGGAGATGATTCAGCAAAGCCTAAAGCCTCGATCAAGTTGGATATGTCAACTGGACGTCGATTAACCGAACGCCAAATCGCAGGCGTCGTGCGACTAACCGCAGGGGCAATAGCTGGATTAATACCAGACCGCGTAGAAATCATGGATAATAATGGATTACTTACACAGTCGGCGGCTGATAGCTCTGCGATGTTGGCGCAAACCACCTTAGATGCTGAATCCGCACGCGATAATTATTTAACTCGCAAAGCGCAAGAACAATTAGATGCGACGCTTGGACCTGGTCGCAGTATGGTGAAGGTGACGACCAAACTCGACTTTAATAAACGCTCGACGGCATCTAGTGATCCTGGGAAGTCGGTGTTGCTCAAAGAAAATACCACGACCAACGATGAGAAAAATCCAATCGTGTCGAATGGTGGTGTTGCGGGAACCCAGCCAAATGTTGAAGGGGCACCTGCGCCGACAGCTGGTGCACAAATTGGCACCAAAACCATGGAAGAAACCCGCAACGAGTATGTCGTGGGTAAAAGCACGATCACCCAAGAGGATGAAGTTGGCCGCATTTCAGCGATGACCGTTAGTATTTTGCTGGATCATAAAAACATCAAAGTGGCCAAAAAAGATGAAAAAGGACAGCCAACCAGTGAGATGGAAGAACAGCGAGTAGAATACACCGAAGCAGAGCAGTCACGCTTTCGTGACTTAGTATTAAATGCTATTGGTTATAATTCGGCAAAAGGCTTGGCCTTAAAATTGGAAACGGCAGAAAAAGTCGAGCCACGTTTTAGTGCCACCGTCCAAAGTATGGCCATGTATCGCGAGCCAGTGTTAGAAGTGACTCAAGCAGGTTTGACGATTCCTTACATGCCAGGAGCCACTGCTGATTGGATCGGATATGGCCTTTCAGCATTTGTTGCCATCACGTTGCTGATCATTGCGCGTGGTCAATTGAAACGCAGTCACAAAGCTTGGAGCGA
>SYDV01000146.1 GCA_005801395.1 Planctomycetia bacterium
AGCGACGGGATTCGCCTCAACGTATCTGCCGGTAATATCAGCAATCAAAATTCCTTCCGGAGCCTGTTCGACTAAGCTGCGGAAACTCGCTTCACTAGAACGCAAGTTGTCTTCTGCCTGTTTGCGTTCAGTAATATCTTGACCTACCGCTTGAAATTCCACGGCCTGTCCAACTTCATCGAAAAATCCGCGCGCCGTCCATTGTACCCACCGAGTGCCACCGTTTATCAAAACTCGATGGGCATAATTCGCCAAATTGTTTTGTGGGCTTAGCGCCGCAAATTGACGATGAATCAACTCACGGTCTTCTTCAGGTAACAGCGGCATGAAGCTATGGCCTTCTAATTCGCCACGCTGTTTATTAAAATAACGACAGTAGGCTTCATTAACAAAAGTGATGGTTGAATCGCTACGGAATCGGCAAATCAACTCGCTTTGGTCTTCAACAATGGCGCGATAGCGCATTTCATTCGCGCGTACGGCTTCTTCGTTCATGCGCCGCTGCGAAATCAGTCGAACTTTCTCTAGGGCGACACTCGTCAATTTACTTACGGCTTCTAAAAAACTAAATTCGTCGTGTTTCCAGGTCCGTCTATTGCGAACCTGACTGAGCGCTAATAGATAAAAATTATCGGCTTTTATTTGAAATGGATACCATAATAAACTGCGTACGGCCATTCTTCCATGTATTAACGGCGCGCTACCATCAGCTTCCACTAATGGATTAATGGCGTCATCATGGCTCTCGATCCAGGATCGCTCTTGGATAACTTTGTCCACGCTCCCCTTAAATAAATCGATGGGATAAATATTGAGCACCGAGGTCACGCCAACGGCCTGTGGATTAAGCCATTCGCACAATCCCACTGCTACTCGACGTTTCAAATCAACGTCAAAAATAAGCGCGCGGTCAACATCCATGGCCAGGCCGACCTGTTGAGCAATGCCATCCAACAAAGCACGAGTCTCATCGCCTGCAACGACCACCTCTGCGGCTGATGCTATGGCATTGGCAAAACCCAATTGTCGACGCAAACGATCCCGTTCACGACGTAAAGCCAGAGATGCTAATTTTTGTTCGCTGACGTCGTTATGAATACCAACCCAATAAACTAATTTTCCATTATCATCATTGACGGGAGTGATGGACAAATCATTCCACCATGTCGTACCATCTTTACGGTAGGTTTGTAATTCAACACGCACGGATTTACCATCGCGCATCGCCGCGCTAATTTCTTCGCGTGATTTCGCATCCGTTTTCTCGCCATACAAAAAGCGCGGGTTACGACCCATCACCTCTGCTATGGTATGACCGGTTAATTGACCAAAGGCACGATTAACAAAAATCAAAGGATTGTCGCGTTGTGTTGGGTCTGATATGGTCACCGCCGCTGTAATATTTGATATCGCTGCCGCCAAAATGACATTCTCGCTCAGCGCCACCGACAGCGCCACTTCCGAACGTGCATGTTCAGTGATTTTAGCGCGCAATTCTTTGGTACTTCGCGTGATTATTTGATCAGTCATCCCCGCGCGGAATCCCACCATAATCAAACCCATGGTGGCAATAAACGTCAGAATCAATCCCCCGCACAATATGGCTAAAGGTGCAAGGGAGCGGTGATCTGCCACGAAACGATTCGATGGACGACAAGTCAGAGAAAACTTACGATCTGCTACTGTCAGACTGATCAAATGTGGTTGTATTTCTTGCTCAGTGTCAGATTTCAGCATTGGCATCGAAAAAATCGGTGGCGTATCTGGGCTAATAGCTTCATCGACCAATGACAACATCAACGTCTTGTCTGAAAAAGCTCCGAGCGCCACTTCTACCAAATCCGCCATAGAACTGACAACCAATAAATACCCTCCATGAATCGGAATTCCGTCATTCATGTTTTGCGCCAATGGTAGCGCTATGGCTAATCCAGGGTGCGATTCCTGGGGCGCAGCTAATTTAAAGCTCGGCAAAACAACAGACTTATTGGCAGTGCGGGCAATTGACAACGCGGTTTTCCACGGTCCCACACTGGCCAAATCGTATCCGACGACGATCGGTAATTTATCGGTGTTATTTTCCTGGCCAATATCCACTTTATTTCTAAAGAATAAAACCGGTATATGTTCTAATCGATTAGTGGCTGGGCGCAGGGCATCTACCGCGCCTTGAGTTATGGTAAATGTTCCAAGGCCACTGGTATGCACGGCCTGTTCGAATGAGACACGCTCTTCGCCCAATACACGAGGACACCACGCCACGGCCAGCGTGTGCGGATGACGACCAATCACTGCGTCGGTTAATCGGGTAAAATTTGCCGCATCAAAAACACTTTGTCCCTCACTTACTAAGTCACGCAATTCTTCGATGGTCTGCACCTGATCAGTGCATAATTGTTTCAAACGATTGGCGCCTAATTCGGCTTGGTTATGAAATTCACGTACCAAACGATGATGTTCATGCTCAATCGCCAAACGATGACCCAACAACGATCCTGCCACCCCCAATGAGAGCACCACCATCGCCGCAGCATAACGACGTATAAATGATGATGTTTCTTTCACGTGAACTCCCTGTGAAGCATACGAATAAC
>SYDV01000147.1 GCA_005801395.1 Planctomycetia bacterium
ATCGGTTAGAGATCAGTATTTAGAACGGTTATCCGCCATTAAGTGGACGGAATTACAGCAGCCATACGAAGCGCCAATCATGGGTGCTGTCGGTTCTAGCCGCGTAGTGACCGCCGCAGAAATTACTGCCGCAGCTGATGATTTAAACAAGCGTGGCGAAGCGGCGTATCGCGCAGGTCAGGTGGCGATTTTAATGGTGGCTGGTGGTCAGGGTACGCGTTTAGGTTCCGATGCGCCAAAGGGTTGTTTCCAAATCGCTCCGCATTCTGGTAAAAGTATTTTTCAGCTGCACGCCGAACGGGTATTAGCCGTGTCGCGACGTATCGGGAAAGCGGTGCCTTTTTTAATTATGACCAGTGCCGCGACCGATACCGAGACAAAAGATTTTATTCAGGCGCACGGATATTTCGGCCTCGAACCCGCTCAGGTCCATTTCTTTTCTCAAGGTGCCGTGCCGAGTTTAGACGAAGCCGGACGTGCCTTGTTGCAGGCGCCTGGGCATTTATTGGAAAATCCGGATGGTCATGGCGGTTGCTTTACCGCGCTGGTCAACAGCGGAAATTTACAGCGTTTAGTCGATGGCGGTATTCGTCATCTGATTTATATTCAAGTCGACAATATCCTAGGTGCAGTTGACGATGTTGCATTAATAGGATTGGCTGAACGCGACCGTACCGACGTTATTACCAAAGTCGTAGAAAAAGCCCATCCAGATGAAAAGGTTGGTCATTTAGTCAGTGTCTCTATTTCCGGTAAAAACGCTGATCACATGGTTGAATATACCGAGGTTACGCCGGAAATGGCGCGTAGTCGAAATGCGAAAGGCGAATTAATCTATCGCTGGGGTAATACCGCCATGCATTGCTGGAGCGTGGCATTTTTGCAACGTCTCGTTAGTAGCGGCTATCAATTACCATTGCATCGTAGTCGTAAACCGCTCACGGCATGGATTGATGGTCGGGCGCAATCAGTCATGGGATGGAAAAGTGAACGGTTCATTTTTGATTTATTACCCTTGGCCAGTACCAGCATTGGTTTGGAAGTTGACCGCGCTGTCGAATTTGCCCCGGTCAAAAATGCGGCGATGACGAATGGAAAAGCGAACAGCGACAGCCCCACCACTGCCGTGTTATTAGCCAGCGATCTCTATGCGAGTTGGCTACGCGCCGCCGGAGTCACCGTGACTCTGCCGCCAAACGCCCGTATCGAAATCAGCCCGCTTTACGCCGCGACCAAAACCGAATTTTTAGCCAAATGGGATGGCCGCTTAAAGCAAATCACCGGCGATTTTTACCTCGAAGGTTAAGCATTCAGCGTTGCCTAAGGTGGATTAGCTCGGCATTCGTTGGTCCGTCATGGTTCCTGGGTTTGACCCGCGCAAGCAGTGCCTAGGCTCTCGCGCCTCATGAGTGAAAATCTATACGACCTCCTTTTGTCCCGTGGTTTTGTCGCGCAGTCGACGGATGCTGAGATGCGTCAGCGCTTGGCGTCACCGGTGGCGACCTATATTGGTTTTGATCCAACGGCAGACAGTCTACACGTTGGATCGTTGGTGCCGATCATGGGGCTGAAATGGCTACAACAGTGTGGACATAAGCCGTTGGTATTAGTCGGCGGCGCCACGGCGTTAGTCGGAGATCCATCGGGTAAGACCGCGATGCGGCAAATGTTGACGCGGGAAGATATTAATCGCAATGCCACTGCGATCGCCAAACAAATTGGACAAGTTGTTCGTTTTGATGAAAGTGCGACGGGCGCAAAATTAGTGAATAATGCGGATTGGTTAGTGAATAAATCCTGGATTGAATTGTTACGCGAAGTGGGACCACATTTTAGCGTTAATCGCATGCTGACCATGGATTCGGTTAAAGGGCGCATGGAAAGTGGCGGCATTAGTTTTTTAGAATTTAATTACATGGTCATGCAGGCCTATGATTTTGTGCATTTGTACCGCACGGAAAAATGTACGGTGCAAATGGGTGGGCAAGATCAGTGGGGCAACATTATTATGGGCATGGAATTGGGTCGTCGTACGGCTGACGCGGACCTTGCTGGACTTACCTTTCCGTTAGTCACGAAAAGCGATGGCGGTAAATTTGGTAAATCGGAACAAGGTAATATTTGGCTCTCTGCCGAACGAACCCCAGTCTACGACTTCTTCCAATTTTGGCGCAATGCCGCTGATAGTGATGTGGCGAAATTTCTTGGTTTTTTCACCGCTTTGCCGATGGACGAAGTGAAGAAACTCACTGCGCATTTCGACGAACGTATGAATCAGGCAAAAGAAGTCTTGGCCTACGAAGTCACCAAATTAATTCACGGACAAGCCGCCGCTGATCAGGCGTTAAGTGACACGAAAAAAGCCTTCGGTGCAGCGCACGACGTCACCGGTGATAGCATTCCGCATGCGAATATTCAGGCGAGTGAACTGGAAGCCGGTATCGGTTTATTACCGTTGTTAGTGCGCGCTGCCCTGGCAACGAGCAACGGCGAAGCGAAACGTTTAGTTGCCGGTGGTGGTGTTAGTGTGCATAACGATCGCATCGACGACCCAGGCCGCAAAGTCACCACCGCTGATATTAAAGATGGTTACGTGTTATTGCGCGCAGGAAAGAAAAAGCATTTTCGTTTCGACGTACAGTAAAAATTATTAACCGCAGAGGGTATTATGACGGTGCGCAATCTCTGTGATCTATCAGGTCGCGTAGCTTTAGTGACTGGCGCCCGTAGTGGAATTGGACAGGCCATTTCGATGATGATGGCGGAAGCCGGTGCGGATGTGGTGGGGGTCGGACGCCAAGCGATGGCGGAAACCGCCGCGATGGTGACGGCAACTGGTCGCCGTTTTCATGCCATACAAAGCGATATTGGTAGTTTAGATTCGGCAGAGCCACTGGTAGCCGAAACGCTGTCGACGTTTGGTCGTTTTGATATTTTAGTTAATGCAGCGGGAATCACGCATCGACAGCCGGCTATGGATTGTCCGATTGAAAAATTTGATGCGGTCATGGATACCAATATCCGCGCAGCGTTTGTTTTATCTCAGGCTGCCGCCCGACACTTTCGTACGCAATCGAGCGCTGGGCGGATTATTCTTATCGCTTCCATGTTAACCTTCCAAGGTGGAATTAACGTGTTGCCGTACGCGGTTAGTAAGAGTGGCATCGCTGGTCTTGTGCGAGCGTTAGCTAATGAATGGGCCGGTTTGGGCATTAATGTTAATGCGATTGCGCCTGGATATATCGCGACCGATATGACCAAACCGATCCAAGATGATCCCGTGCGTAACCCACAAATACTTGCCCGCATTCCCGCGAATCGCTGGGGGAAACCCAATGATATCGCTAGCCTAGCAGTCTTCCTTGCTAGCGATGCCGCCGCCTATTGTCACGGGAGTATTTACCCGGTCGATGGCGGCTGGCTTTCGCGCTAATAATTATTTTTTAAGGCTTTGGGCAATAACAGCCATTGATTCCTTTTGGTGTTTATGAAGAACGGCTTGCGCAGCAGTAACGCGGGCTAACGCCGCTTGGCGATTAGTCACCATATCAAGCGCAGCAGCAGTGATGCGTTTACCATCGACTTCTTCGTCTAAATCAAAAAGCCAGTCGTTTAGGCCAATGTCATTCCACATGATTCCTTTGCTCGTTTGCTCTTTAAAGCGGACGTGAATCGCAGGAATGCCATTACCAATTCACATAATCGGTGAATGCATGTCGACATTAACCATGCCAAGTGATCGAGCATAAGTGCTCAGCGCTTCGTCGGTGCGCCAAAAAGTATCGCGGAAGACGACTCGTGCTTTGACATCATCGGGTAACGGTTCGAATAAATATTGTTTATTAATTGCCATTTGGCTTTGATCTTCTGGGCAAAGCAGGACGCGAACTTTAGCAATACGAACTAAGGCAATAATGGATTCGCGCATTTTAGCGTGATCAGATTCGGCGTGTGCGAGGCTAAAATCATAGCGAGTGCGATCCGTGTCGCTCATCGGTTTATTGCGAATAAGGAAATAAGGTGTGTAGCGAAAACGCGAATTTACGCAGACAAATTGACCATCACTAAGTCCTTTGCTGGCGAGATAAGACTCAGCTCGAGCATCATCTCGTAAATCACAAGCAAATGCAGCATCAGGGCCGAAAGCGACGAGTGGACATTTCGTCACGTGTTTTTGCGTCAGTGTGGTCGATACGCTATCGCGTAAATAAACGAAACTGGCTTGGTTGAGAAAAGTAGCTAAGTCTTCATTGATGGTTCCAAGTGTAATTCCATAAACGCCAAATGGCTTATTGGTTGCTTGGACAAACGAACGGATTTGCTTTTCCGCCACTAAATGTGGTCCCGAGCTATGAAGTAAAAGATCACAGTTGCTCATCGCCTGGGTTAATTCAGGTGTGCTGGCTTTACCATGTTCGTCGATAATCCCCTTAGCAATGTGTAGTTTGGGAAATCTTTTGACTAACATGTCCTCAATGCCATCACCAATATCATTTGGCCATAACGTAACGCTAACTTCTGGTAGGTGCGTTTCTAATAAATGTAAAATGCCTGGGGTGTGAGCAATGTCACCAATATTGACGGTTTGCCAACCAGACTTGAGCACGATGTAACGTAGTTTGGTCGATTCCACTGCTGGGAGTGTGAATAAAATCGATGACATAAAAACGGCGATCAGTAAGAAACGACTAGGCATGGTTAATCTCCTAGGGAGGACGGTAAGAAAGCGGAAGTCGCGGGTGTATGCCCTGCTAGTCCGAGTTGTCGCTACGTTTGTCTGGGATTCCGCTATTGGATCGCTAGTTTCGTGCGTATGGATGTCACCCTGCCATCGCAAGCCATCCTTGCTTTTGAGCAAGCGACTGGATTAACCCTGTGTTTTCATGATTTTCGTCGCAGTTTGTGGCCTTACACGGACGCTTCGCGGAACGAGCACGTTAATCCGGTTTGTCGCTTAGTGAAAACTAAACGTGAGCTCGATTGTCGGGCCTTTTGTGCGCGGCACCTCCATCGTGAAGCCGACAAGTGGGTTGGTGGTGCCGTTAAGCGTTGTCATGCTGGTGTCATTGAGCTTTATTTGCCTGTCTTTGTAGCGAATAAATTAGAATGGATCTTATATGCTGGGGTGCGGCGTCCGGCAGAGAATTTAGTGCCAGCCATACTTGATGAAAATCCCCAGGGACAAAGTGGTCCGTGGATACCAACCATCAAACGTCTGCCCGCCATCGATAACCAAACGGCTATTTGGCAATTAGAATTACTGAGACAATTAGCCGCGCGTTTAGTCGCTTGGCGTGTGACGATGCAGGAGCGATTACCAGAAGTGACGCATAAAGGAACCATACCGATTGAGAATGCGCGTCGTAGTGCCATTAATTTTTTTCTGTCAAAACAACATCGCAATTCCCAGATTCGTTTGGCTGATCTTGCCAGTCACGTGCAATTGAGCGAAGATCGTGCGAGTCACTTAGTTGGAGAATTATTCGGAACGACCTTTTCAACGTTGCTATTGCGTATCCGTCTAGAAACCGCGCAAGGTTTACTTCGTCTGAGTGATTTGCCGCTGCGTGAAGTTGCCAAACAAAGTGGTTTTGGCAGTCGTGCACAATTCTATTTTCTTTTTCAGCGTGAAGTGCATATGACACCGTTACAGTGGCGACAATCGACTTCAGCATAGACAGAACTTAAAGTGAACAGAAAAATCCACAGGGAGCCTAACTTATGATTCGTTCAATATCGTTGTTGCA
>SYDV01000148.1 GCA_005801395.1 Planctomycetia bacterium
GCAGGGCGACTAAAACGACAATTTGACGTTGAAAATGGACCCGTTTGCCACCATTTGCCACCAATTGCCACCAATTGCCACCAATAGCGTGCGATAAGACCACTGCCGCCACTTTAATCCGTTCAATCCAAGATCCCCCACCTATCCTGACGGCCGTCTCAGGGAGGGTTTCAAGAGCGAACGAGCGAAGCCTCGACCGTGATTATTGGCAATTCGAATGACGTACCGATCAGTGATGAGCTGAACCCCTTCCCTGAATCGGCCTAGGTCAAATCGGTTAGGCAACCAAGCTATCACGTTAACTCTTTCGCGCTTGCCCCTGCAATTCATATAACAGGTCGAGCGCCTGACGTGGGCTCAATCCATCTAATTCTAAGGTACGCAGTCGTTCGACCACCGGAGAATCAGCCGCAGCAAATAACGTTAATTGTATCCCGCCTGGGACTTTCGTCGTTGGTTGAATGGCCGATAATTCATGGTCACGATGTTCGAGCGTGGCGAGCACGGCTTTTGCCCGCACGATCACCGCTAGAGGAACGCCAGCCAGGCGCGCGACGTGAATACCGTAACTACGTGTCGCAGCGCCTGGCACCATGCGATGTAAAAATACCACGTCGTCGTCCTGCTCAGCCACACTCACCGTCAAATTACCAATACTCGGACGTTCGACTGACAAATCGACTAATTCATGATAATGCGTGGCAAATAACGTACGACAGCCAATGCGGTCGTGAATATATTCGGTGATAGCCCAAGCCAAACTGACTCCGTCGTACGTGGAAGTGCCACGACCGACTTCATCGAGCACCACTAAGCTGCGCGTAGTGGCGTGATTTAAAATAGCCGCCGTTTCAGCCATTTCGACCATGAACGTCGATTGTCCACGCGCTAATTCATCACCCGCGCCCACGCGAGTAAAGACGCGGTCAACCACACCAAAGCGCGCTGACGTGGCCGGCACAAAAGACCCTGCCTGTCCTAAAATAATAACGAGAGCAACTTGGCGAATAAAGGTTGATTTACCGGCCATATTCGGCCCCGTAATGACTGCCACCCTAGGCATCGCAGCCGAATCGGCAGCTGAGGATTTCGCTAATCCGCTTTGCGCATCCAGGCGACAATCGTTGGCAACAAAACGTGAACGACCAATGGCGTCTTCTACTACCGGATGACGACTATCTTGCAGATCAATGACGAACGAATCATCAATAACGGGACGACACCAGTTTTGTTTGCGTGCCACATCAGCAAACGATGCCACTACGTCCACCGTTGATAAAGCTGCGCCGCAAGCTTGAAAAGCGTCCAATGCTTTTGCCGTTCGTTCACGCAAATCGGTAAATATCACCATCTCCGCAGCGCGAATTCGTTCATCGGCGCTTAACGCTTGGTCTTCGAATTCTTTTAATTCGGGCGTAATATACCGTTCCGCGTTGACCAACGTTTGTTTACGAATGAAGTGCGTTGGCGCTTTTTCGCCGCGCGCTTTGCTCAGTTCAATATAATAGCCAAATATTTTATTATAGCCGACTTTAATATTCTTCAGTCCACAAGCTTCGGCTTCACGAGCTTGATACTCCGCCAACCAAACACTGGCGTCGTTGCGAATACTCCGCAGATGATCTAAATCAGCATTTACCCCATCACGCACCATGCCACCTTCGCCGATGGCCAATGGTGGATCATCGACTAACAACGTACGAATATCGTTAATTAATTCGCCTTCCGGCACCATTAAAGCCACCGCCTCATCAATAAGGCTGGTTATATCCGGCGCCGTCGCCAAGAGTTTGGCGACGATTCCTGCCGCTTGAATGGTTGTCGCTAAATGAACTAAATCTCGCGCATGACATCGCCCTGTCGCGATGCGCGCCAACAAGCGTTCTAAGTCGTAAACATTTCCCAATGCCTGACGCACATCATCCCGACGTTGGTCATCGGCCACCAACCATGCCACGGCATCGTGGCGATGGTGAATGGCGGAACGATCAATTAGCGGACGTGATAACCACTCGGATAATAAACGTGCTCCAGGAGCGGTCTTGGTGCGATCAACCGCCGCCAATAACGTACCGACACGTGAAAAATCTCGGCTCGAACGCAACAAATCTAAATTACGACGACACGTTGCATTTAGCACTAAATGATCCGCTTGCTGCACACGCACGAGCCGCCGCACGTGCGACAAAGCACAGCCGCCTTCACCTGGATTCGCTGCTGCATCGGCATAACGCAAGGCTGCTGCTGCTGCTGCTGCTAAATGATCGTCACCAACGCCGATACCAAAACCGTCGAGGCTTCCGACACGCAATCGTTCGCATAAATAACGCCGCGCATCAACCCCTTTCCAGGCATAAGCAGCAAGCGTCGCGATGGGTGGAACCGCAATCGGCGCACTCATTTCTCGAAGCGTTTCTTCAAAATGATCGCTACGTCTTAATTCTTCTGGTACGACAATTTCTGCCGGTGATAGTCCGGCCAAAGCCACCGCAATACGACCACGATCACGCGCTTCTTCTACCGTGAAACGTCCCGTACTGACATCTAGTGCGGCAATACCAACGACGCCATCAAATGCCGTTATCGCCACTAAGTAATTAGCGGAACTGGCATCTAGTCCATTTTCATCAATGAGTGTCCCAGCCGTTATCACCCGCGTCAAACCACGCTTCACTAACCCTTTGGCTTCCTTAGGGTCTTCGAGCTGATCGACAATCGCCACGCGTTTACCGGCGGCCAATAAACGCGGTAAATACGTTTGTAAACTATGATGCGGAACACCGGCCATCGCGACCGGATTATCCGCATCTTTATTGCGACTCGTCAGAGCTACGCCGGCGTAACGAGCGAGCGCTTCGGCATCTTCTAAAAACGCTTCGTAAAAATCCCCCATGCGCATAAGAATAATCGCATCTGGATGAGCCGCTTTGGCTTCCAAATACTGACGCATCATGGGGGTTTCTGGTGGTTTTGACATTTTCTATTTAATTAGGAAATAACTAAGAATTCAAAGAACTGCGCGCGGCCTCACTGTGTCGACGGCAATAATCCGCGCGAAATAACGCCGAGTAGTACACGACCAATAATTGCGACCGCTTGCGTTTTTCACACCAGCGGTCCAGCAATTATTTAGCGCGACAACAACATCACGTCATCCACCGTCACCAATGGAATTGGTGCATTACCTTGTCCATGCTTATCGGCAGGAATAAGCGTTGATTCACCTTTGATGCCAACTAATCGCCAGAAAAATTCGGATAATTGGATATCGACGCCAGCTTTGGCTTTGACGAAGGCACAGACTTTACCGTTTTTGTCGATGATAACGTAATTAGTGCCAACTGACGATACGCCACGTTCTTCTAAAAATCCTTGGGCAGCAAATTCACCGGTGGGAACCACGGGCGCATGCACGGCAGCTTGTTTGATTTGATCCGCGCCCACGGCTGGGGCAGTTGGTCCTGGAGGTTGTGGCAATGGATCGATGGCGGGTTTAACCACAGCAGGTGTTGAATCAGGTTTCACCACCACGGGGTCTGATTTGACCACGGGGTCTGCCTTGGCCACCACCGGATCAGGCTTAATCACGACAATCGGTGGCTGTCCAGGCACATCGCGCGAAGGCGTAATATTATTTTGCCGCTGCACTTTTAATGCTGCGGTCACCACGGGAGCGATGCGATCTTTTAATCGTTTTCCCGCTAATTGAATACGTACACTAGGATGACCGGTTACGACCTGATCCAATTGTTGATCTAAATATGACCAATCTAATTTCGCTGCAATTTCGACATCTTGATCGAGAGCGGCTTTATAAGCCGAATATCGCAATTGAATTTCTTCCCACAAATCATCGAGCTGATTATTTTGCTGAACCTGCTGCACCACGGCTGCCGCCACCGGCGCTGGCACATGTAGGACAGTCTTATGAACATACGCAACCGCGCTTGGCGGATAAACCGGTAACCAGGCACCCACGCGAGCACGATCTTTTACTTCAAGAATTTCACCCAGTGCTAATTCCGCGACAATATTTCCACCCTGACGTGCATCATCACGCACACGTGCGCGGTCTTCGGTCACCAAATACGTTTTGCCACCCTCTTGTAATTGCAGCACTTTTTCATGCACCCAGGCTGAACCCTGCCGTGGGAAACGAATTACATACCATTCAGGCATACCTTGCGCGACCCCGAGCACTTCGACTGGTTCGCCAGCATCCAAAGTGACGACGACTTTCGCCTGGGTACTCGGGCCAAATCGCACATTTGCGCGCTTTAACATGGAGGTGCCAACCGCTGGGGCAACGACTTCAGCAGGAGCATCCGCAGCGTAGGTCATGTTCATTACACCAGTGCCGCAGCACGCCAGCAACAGTAAGGAGCAGACTTTGTACATGGACGCGACCTCCGCGGGGAGCCTAGATATGAGAAGGGGAATGCAACATTGTCGGGAAATAGGCCAGCGGACATGGTTCACCCATGCGCAGAGCACCACTGCAAATCGCCCAACGCTGGGCCAGCCTTTGCGCTGCAAGAAGAATCATTAGGCTGCGCGCCGGAGATTCGACATGGTGCTTGAACGTTTGCGGCGCGGAGCGCCGGGTCGCGAAGCGAAAAAAATTCCAGATGGTCTATGGGTTAAATGCCCATCGTGCGCCAAAACCGTTTTTAAACGCTTGGTTGAAGAACGCTTAGACACCTGCCCTGAGTGTAATCACCATTTCCCGATGCCCGCATCGCGACGTCTGCAAAACCTCCTCGACGAAGGTACCTGGAGCGAATTCGACGCCGATATGACGTCCTCCGATCCGCTCGGCTTCATCGATAGTCGCCCTTATGTAGAGCGCATTGCCCAACAAATGGCCAAAACAGGCCTCAAAGACGCCGTTATGTGCGGCAGCGGCAAAATAAATGGCCTTGGTGTTGGCATTGGCGTTATGGACTTTTCCTTCAATGGCGGCTCGATGGGTTCAGTCGTCGGTGAAAAATTGACACGCATGATTGAGTTCGCCACCAAAGAGCGTCGTGCTGCGATTATTGTTTCATCATCAGGCGGTGCGCGCATGCAGGAAGGCGCCCTCTCGTTGATGCAAATGGCCAAAACCAGCGCCGCTTTGGGTCGCCACCAAGAAGCCAAACTGCCGTACATTTCGGTGCTAACCAACCCCACGATGGCCGGCGTCATGGCCAGTTATGCCAGCTTAGGTGATGTCATTATCGCCGAACCTCGAGCCCTCATCGGCTTCACCGGACCACGCGTGATTAAGGAAACCATTAAGCAAGAATTGCCTGAGGGCTTCCAAACCAGCGAGTTCCTGCACGAACACGGTCAACTCGACCTGATCATCACGCGTCAAGATTTGAAAGCCGAACTAGGCCGAATTCTACGCTATTTGATGGGTTAACCACTCGTTTCGGCACCTTGGAATCGGTGTTCCCAAGGTGCCAACTGAAGCGAAAAACTGACGCCTCGTTAGCTTTTCGCTCAAGTTGCTTGCCTAAACGCTAAAATTTTGCAACCTGCGCACCCCTCTCACCACCCGCTGTCCGCGCCGTGGCTCTTTCGGAACCTTCGGCCCCCTCTGACCATTCGCACTCCTCGGACCCTGCGAACTTATTTTTTCGGAAACTACTATAATGCCAATTCCTGATATTCGCGCTCTTTGGTCATCTGCTAAAGCAGTTTGTTTTGATGTGGACAGTACGGTTAGCCCCGATGAGGGCATCGATGTCTTAGCAAAACATGCTGGCGTTGGCGACGAAGTTGCTGCTATTACCAAAAACGCCATGAACGGTGGCATGCCTTTTGAAGAGGCACTTAAAGCACGCTTAGCGATTATTCGTCCGTCGTTACGCATGATGCGCGAGTGCTTAGCCAGCCATCCTCCACGGCTCACGCCTGGGGTACTCGATTTAATTAGTCGCTTAGAGCGACGCGGCACTCATGTGTATTTAGTCAGTGGTGGCTTCACCCACATGATTATGCCCCTGGCCAAACAATTAGGACTGCCAAAAGGCCGCGTGTACGCTAATGATTTACGCTTTGCACCTGATGGTTCCTACACCGGCATCGATGAAACTGCTTATACCAGCAAAACTGGCGGTAAAGGCGCGTGCATTGCCTTCCTCAAAGAACGCTTTCACTACGATCCCATCGTCATGGTTGGCGACGGCGCCACTGATTTAGAAGCCCGTCCACCAGCGGACGCCTTTATCGGCTACGGTGGCGTCATTGTGCGCGATAATATTAAGAAAAAAGCCGATTGGTTCGTCACCGATTTCGCCGATTTAGTTGGCGCACTTCAAGCCCCAGCTGTACGCCGACGTTCGAACGTTTCGTAAGGTCGTCCTAACCGCTGGTTCGCATGACGAACCAGCGGTTATCTAAATCAATGTGAGCACACTCCGCGAAACTGATAAGAGACAGCCATGCAATACTGGTTAATGAAATCAGAACCGGACGCGTTTGGAATCGACACGCTAAAAAAGCAAAAAGTTTCAACGTGGGATGGCGTACGTAATTACCAAGCGCGCAATTTCATGCGTACGATGGCCGTCGGCGATAAAATTTTATTTTACCACTCCAACGCCAAACCCAGTGGCGTCGCCGGACTTGCCGAAGTTGCCCGCACCGCCTATCCAGACCTCACCTGCATAAATCCCGAATCAAAATACTTCGACCCCAAAAGCACACCAGCAGCCCCACGATGGGACATGGTCGACGTGCGTTTTGTCAGCGCATTTCGTCGCGTACTCTCGCTCGACCAACTCCGCGATATTCCCGAATTGTCCGATATGGTATTATTCAATCGTTCACGGTTATCCGTTCAGCCGATTCAGGCACGGCATTACGCCATAATTACTAAATTGGCAGAATGATTTATTAGTCCGATGTCCGATGTTCGATGTCTTTCGCGGCCTGAGCGCGATACGGATGATCACGTCCTGGCAGCAGAAAGACTTAGCCAAATCTTACCTATTAATGGCCATCCGTTTTAAAATAAGACATCGGACATCTACCTTTTCTTCTCTCCACCACCTCTCATACTCGCAATCGTTGACAATTGAATAATGGGGGCGAACAGGTTTCGACGGGCTTGCACCGACGATTGCCGCGTGTCGTGGTGCGGGAGGCCACGTAAATAACCCGCAAAAACATAAGTGCCGACGATCACGTCGAGTACGCTCTCGCTGCCTAATTTAGCAATAAATTAAGTAGAGGGACGAGATCACCACTATTGCCGATGCTGGTGGAGATTTCCCTAATAATCATCGGATAGTTGAGGGAGTGGTCTGGTTACCCTCGACGAGAGATATCAGGCTGGTTTATGACTCGGGCTGGCAGTGGCCTTGGTCGTAAATGAGAATTAATATGCTGCCTACACACGTAGACGCGTTGCACGAACATGCCCGGACCCGGGTTCGATTCCCGGCGCCTCCACCAATGAAAGTCGCAAACGCGACTGGCCCCACGCACCACCCCCGCCGGTTCTCCGGCGGGGGTGCTCTGTATCCCGTTGTGGCAAAGGGTTGTGCGATGAAGGCCGTGTTTGAGCCTAGCGCCTATTCGGACTCAAAGATCGGGCGCTAGTGCCAAGACAAGTGAAGGAGAGGCCTGTTCTTGTTTTACTTAAGCTAAATCCGCACTCCCAATCGTGAGAAATCTCACAGGATTTAGCCATGAGCACGACTTCATCAC
>SYDV01000149.1 GCA_005801395.1 Planctomycetia bacterium
GTTGCAGCACGACTGTCGCATAGCGAGCGGGAATAGTGGTGGACCGATTATTGATCAACAATCAGGTGCGGTCGTGGGTGTGAATACCATGGTATTGACGTCGAAAGATTTAAACGCTCATGGCGATGGTATTAATTTAGCCATACCCATCCGAAAAGTGATGGACCGCTTTGCACAGCATTTGAAACCGTGATTAATTATTGTTTCGATTTATTGGTTAAAGCCATTTTGGTGATGGTCGCTTTTTTTTCAGGAATTGTTTTATTCTCAAGTACCGCTCAAGCGCAAGTAGCGGAACAGCCCAATGACGGTTGGCTCAAGGTATTCAGTCAGTCATTAGGACAGCTCGATCAGGAACGCCGTCAACTAGCCTTGGATTTAGCGGCACTTGGCGCACCTGTTATTGGACAGACCGCACCGCAATTTGGTTACCAGCATACACGCGTTCCGCGACCTCCCATAACTTCGCCGTGGCTTCAAATTGATTTGGGAAAGTCGCAACGAGTTGATCGCATTGTCCTCATTCCGGCGGTATTGGATTGGCAGGCAGACAGCAAACGTACGTATGGTTTTCCACTCCGCTTCCGGGTGGATATTGCTGAGCGAGATGATTTTACCCAACCGACCTTAGTGGCTGATTTTACTAACGATGATCTACCTGATCCTGGGATTGCTCCGTTTATCATAAACGTCAAACAACAAATGGCTCGTTTTGTTCGTATCACGGTGACGAAATTAGCCGTAGAAAATGACCAGCATTTCTTTGCATTGGCGGAAATGCTCGTGCTGGCTGGTAAACGCAATATTGCTATTGGCGCTCAAGTTTCAGCCTCTGCCGCGCTCAATATTCCTCCACGGTGGGTAAATGATAATTTAGTCGATGGTCGCACGCCATTAGGCCCGCCTATTCGTGTGGAGTTATTACCGTGGGATGGTTTGTTTGCTGGATCCAATACTGACGACGCTTTTAGTTTTATGAGTATTGATTTAGGTCAAATGTATGAGTTACAGGAAATTCGCTTATACGCCACCCATGCACGCCTGGGTGCAGATATTCCTGGATTTAATTTCCCTCCACGTTTTATCGTAGACATTGCTAGCCGCGCTGATTTTTCTGATGCAAAGGTAGTGTTGGATGCTTCGGCAAAGGATTTTCTCAATCCTGGAGATAACGCGATTACGATTCCAATACAAACGACCTCAGCTCATTTTGTGCGTGTCCGCATGCCGGATGGGAATAAGTCCCGCTTTTCATTAAGTGAAATTGAAGTTTATGCTGACGACATCAATGTTGCGCGTGATAAAACAGTTATGTCCTCTCGCGATCCTTCGAAAACGAGTGGCTTATGGCCACGATCATTATTGGTGGATGGATTTATCAGTTATGGGCAATTACTGGAATTGCCCACGTGGATAGATTTGTGGGAGGAACGCTTACGTCTAACTCAAGCCATAAGCCGTGTTGACCTCCAGCGAGTAACCTTAGTTGAGCAAGCGCGCAGGCGTTTTTGGTGGGTTGGGTTAATTGGTACGGTTGTTGGTGTTGCCTTTTTTGGTGGTTGGGTGATGCAGCAGCGCCGTCGACGAGCGCATGAATTAGATGCACTTCGTCGGCGCATGGCCCGCGATATGCATGATGAAATTGGTAGTAATTTGGCAGCGATTTCTAGGTTGAGTGAAGTTAGCGTGGGAGCCGACGCCACCAGCGATGATTGGCAAGAAGTGCATCGCATCGCGGGTGAAAGTATGGATGGCATGCGCGAAGTTTTGTGGCTGGCCGGCGCACGAGAGGAAGCTGGTCCTGAATTAGCAACACATATGAAGCGTTTAGTTCAGCGTTTGCTCAGTGGACACGAGGTTCGTTGGTTGACGCCATTAGACACGTTACCAAGTACCTGGTCATCAGCAGCGCGGCGAGAAATATTTTTATTCTGCAAAGAAAGTTTTGCGAATATTGTGCGGCACGCACAAGCTCGTGTCGTTGAATTGGATATGATGGTGCACGACGGTGTTTTTCGCATTGATATTCGAGATGACGGAATCGGTTATGATCCCGAGACGGTGCGTCGTGGAATGGGACTGCACAGTTTGCATGAGCGCGCGCGCACGTTAGGCGGGACCATGTCGGTGACGACTAGCCCAGGAAACGGCACGCGTTTGCAGTTATTGGTGCCAGTGGCTAAGCTTATCGCACCTGGAATTATAAACTAAGTTCACTTAAATGAGCGCCATGACGACGTTATGGATCATTGAAGATAATGTTGCTTATCGTCGAGCGACCGTTCGTGCATTAGCTGCTCGCGGTAAGCAGACCGGAGCAGGAACTTTTAGCGAACCTCAAGCATTCGGTCGTTGTGAAGACGCCCTAGAACGCCTTGCCGCTGGTGAACGGCCAGATGTTGTCTTACTGGATATTGGTTTGCCCGGTATTGATGGCATCGAAGGTATTCGTCGCATGAAAGCCATCGCACCCGATATCGGCATTTTAGTGCTGACGGTGTTTGAAGACGACGATAAAATATTTCGTGCTATTTGCGCTGGGGCCTCTGGTTATTTATTAAAATCGGAACCTTTAGATCAGGTCGTTCAAGCTATTGATCAAGCGCTCGCCGGTGGTTCGCCTATGAATCCACGTGTCGCGAAACGTGTGCTCACGATGTTGACGCGTACGGCACCCGTCGCAGTTGAATCAGATGATCCTGGATTGAGTGATCGCGAACGTCAGGTGTTGGAATTAATGGTTGCAGGTCTGGGAAAAAAGGAAATTGCATCACAGCTCGAACAAAATTTACACACGGTCGATTACATCACTCGCTGCATCTATAAAAAATTACACGTTAATGGCGTAGCAGCTGCCGTAACTCGGGCCGTGCGTGATGGCATCATCAAACGTTGACTAACTTACATTCATGAGCGTATAAATAGCGTTGTTCTGGTGGACCCTCAATCCGGCCTCACATACGTCTATTTGTGTTTTTTGGCGATGATATTTTTGTCTATTGAATGCCAATGACGTAGGAAAGTGCGTTATTTACGTGATCACGTAAATAACGCACATGTGATCGTTGGGTATACTTTGGTTATGCAAATGACCTCTAAAGTCCTATCAATGACCTTGTTGGTGTTGTGTGCCGGCAGCGTTCAAGCGGCGGCCATCACGACTACGATTGATTATGGTCGAGACATCCGCCCGATTTTAGCAGAGAACTGTTTTCACTGTCATGGTCAGGATAAAAATAACCGAAAGGGTGATATCCGTTTAGATACCTTAGATGGGCAGCGTGCGGATCAATTGGTGATTCCAGGTCGTCCCAATGATAGTGAAATCATCAAACGAATTTTAACGACCGATCAAGATGATCTCATGCCGCCACCGGATTCGAATCGAAAAATTAGCGACAAAGACAAACAATTATTGCGCCAATGGATTGTGCAGGGGGCCCCATTTGATGGTCATTGGGCCTTCAATGCTCCAACGCGTCCGGCGGAACCAATCGTTCGTAACAAAGCGTGGTCACGTAATCCCATAGATCGTTTTGTTTTGGCAAAACTGGATAGTTATGATTTATTTCCTTCATCAGAAGCCGCGAAAGAAACACTGATACGTCGATTGTATTTGGATCTCACCGGATTGCCGCCAGAACCTGCCGATATTGATGCATTTTTAACTGATGCAGCACCAGATGCCTATGAGCGCTTAGTCGAGCGCTTATTGGCCACACCACATTATGGTGAACGTATGGCAACACCATGGTTGGATGCAGCGCGATACGCAGATTCCAACGGTTTCCAACAAGATGGCGATACTTTTCAATGGGTGTGGCGTGATTGGGTTGTGAACCAATTCAATGCGAATATGCCGTTTGATCAATTTACGATAGAACAGCTAGCGGGTGATTTATTGCCGGATTCCACTCCGCAACAGAAATTGGCGACGGCCTTCAATCGGAATGGTTTATTAAATGGTGAGGGTGGAAACATCGCTGAAGAACAGCGTTTTGTTTTGCTATTTGATCGAGTCGATACGACGGCCACGAATTGGCTGGGACTGACCGTGGCCTGTGCTCAATGTCATGACCATAAATACGATCCGATATTACAAAAAGATTACTATTCGCTCCTTGCCGCTTTTAATCAAGTTCCCGAAAGTGGAACGGCCGGTCGAATTACGAAAAAAATTCGCTCAGCCCCACCTATGATTGAAATGGGAACGCCTGAACAGCAAGAGCAGAAAAAACACATTGAGCAGTCGCTTAATGATGCGAAGAAGGCTAAGCGTAAGGCGATGGATGCCTGGAAAATAAGTGCTCGTGATGATGGCAGCGTTACTGATGAGTATGTGTTAGGTTTACTGAAGCGTACCGAACCTGAAAAAGACGAGTCTATTAAAAGTCGCCAAGAAAAAGCATTGAATGAATATTTCGATAAACATGTGTTGAAAACGCTTGGCGAAGATTTTGATAAAAAAGTAAAGGAATGGGAAGAGAAACGAGAGGATTTCTATGATAATTATCCACAGGTGATGATTATGTCTGATGCGAAGCCTCGTGATTCTCATATTTTAGATCGTGGAAATTATGAATCACCATTAGCTAAAGTGACTATAGATGTCCCAGGTTTTTTACCGCCCTTGCCACCTGAGGCACCGCGCAATCGTTTAGGTATTGCGCAATGGCTCGTGTCAAAAGAACAACCGCTAACATCACGAGTGATGGTGAATCGCATGTGGCAATTATTCTTTGGCATTGGCCTAGTTAAAACCTCGGAAGACTTTGGCGTGCAAAGCGAAGCTCCGCTCCATCAACCGTTATTAGATTGGTTGGCAGTTGAATTTCGCGAAAACCGTTGGGATATTAAACATATTCATCGATTAATAGTAACCAGCGCCACCTATCGTCAGGTCAGTCAGGTAACGCCGTCGTTACTGGAACATGATCCTGAAAATCGTTTATTCGCGCGTGCGCCTCGTTTCCGTTTGTCATCGCTCTTTATTCGTGACCAAGCCCTAGCCGCCAGTGGTTTATTAGTGCGTACGATCGGTGGTAAACCAGTGTATCCATATCAGCCAAGTGATATTTGGGATAGTCTTGCGATTACCAAAGAGCGTGATTTTTCGTATCCGATGTCGACTGGGAAAGATTTATATCGCCGTAGTTTATATACCTTTTGGCGGCGTACGGTTGCGCCTTCCAATATGTTCGATGCGTCGCAGCGACAGGCATGCAAAGTTCGTTCGACTGATACCAGTACGCCGCTGCATGCTTTGACGACACTAAATGATCCGACCTACGTAGAGGCCGCGCGTTCGTTAGCTCAACGGGTCATGAGCGAAGCGCCCGACCAACGATTAGCGACGGCTTTTCGCCGAGTGCTGAGTCGTTTTCCCGATGAACATGAACGTACGGTTTTGGCGCGTAGTTTAGAAAAACAACGCACTCGATTTAAAGCGGATCCGGGATCGGCAGATAAATTTCTTGCGGTTGGTGTATCACCACGCGATCCCGCTTATGAAGCAGTCGAGTTGGCCGCCTATGCCGCAGTGTGCCTAGCCATTTTCAATGTGGATGAAGCCGTGAGTCGCCAATGAAGAGTGATTTTCTCAATATACCGTTCAATGGAGTTAACTTATGAATACCACTCGTCGTAACTTCCTACGTAATTCAGTTGCCGGCTTAGGACTCGCTGGGCTTGGACCATTTGCCGGTTCGTTAGCCGCAGATGAGCAAGCGAATTGGGGAGCAGGTACGGGGGCACTAAAAAATCTTCCGCATTTCGCGCCGAAAGCTAAACGGGTTATAATTTTATGGATGGGGGGCGGTGCTTCGCATGTCGATTTGTATGACCCGAAACCACATTTAGAAGCGATGCGCTTTCAGGAATTACCAGATTCGATTCGTTCGGGTGCTCGTTTGTCGTCGATGACAGCTGGTTACAAATCATTCCCTATTTTACCTGCCATTAAACCGTTTAAGAAATATGGTCAAAGTGGAACGGAAATGAGCGAATTACTGCCGCATATCGGCAGTATGGTAGATGACATTGCCGTAGTTCGTTCGATGCAAACCGAAGCGGTTAATCATTCCCCAGGGGTGACCTTGTCGATGACTGGTTCACAAGTCCCAGGTCGTCCTAGTTTAGGCTCCTGGTTGCAATACGCATTGGGTGTTCAGGCCAAGAATCTACCAGGATACGTGGTGATGACGTCGACGGATAGCGGACGCACCTGTGGGCAATTATTTTATGAACATTACTGGAGCAGCGGTTTTATTCCGTCGCAACATCAAGGCGTGCGTTTCCGTGGTGAAGGCGAACCGGTATTGTATCTAAATGACCCCGCGGGAATCAGCCGCGATCAAAAACGCGATCTCTTAGATGATCTGGGAGATTTAAATCGTCATCGATTCCAAAAAATGGGTGACCCGGAAATTGAAACGCGCATCGCCCAATTCGAGATGGCGTATAAAATGCAGGGCAGCGTACCGGATTTATTACAAGTTGAAAATGAGCCCAAGCACGTGCTTGATTTGTACGGCCCTGATGTGCTTAAGCGCGGTAGTTTTGCTTTTCACTGCTTGCTCGCACGACGCTTGGCCGAACGTGGTACGCGTTGTATTCAACTCATGCACAGCGGTTGGGATCAACATAATAATTGGTCGCATCAATTAGAAAATCAATGTAAAGATACCGACCATGGCGCTGGTGGATTACTAAAAGATTTGAAACAACGCGGCATGTTAGAAGATACGCTGGTGGTTTATGCCACGGAATTTGGCCGCACAGTATTTCTGCAAGGTGACCGCAATAACCCCAAAGGTTTTGGCCGCGATCATTTTGGTCGCGCCTACAGCGTGTGGTTTGCAGGTGCTGGAATTAAAGGTGGTCACGTACACGGCGAAACCGATGAATTCGCCTACAACGTGGTGCGCGATCCGGTGCATGTCCATGATTGGCAAGCGACGATTATGCACCTGATGGGTATTGATCATGAGCGGTTAACTTACCGCTACCAGGGACGCCAATTCCGTTTAACTGATGTGCATGGACATGTTATTAAGGGAATTTTATCGTAGGATCAGGCGTAAGTAATAACCCAATTCACTGCAATCAGCAGGTTGGACATTTTTTTAGTAATTAAATGATAGCGATGATGTAATCCTCTAGGAAAGTCACCAAAGAGTACCTCAACTATTTTGACGGAGTATTTCCCGCACTACTCGCCCATAAACATCGGTCAGACGAAAATCTCGACCCGCATAACGGTAGGTGAGACGTTCGTGGTCGATGCCCATCATGTGTAATATGGTCGCGTGCAAATCGTGCATATGAACTTTGTCTTCGATCGCTAGGTAACCAAATTCATCTGTTTGGCCTAAGCTAAATCCTGGTTTAACTCCACCCCCAGCAAGCCACATGGTATTGCCATGAGGGTTATGATCACGGCCTGGTTGGCCGCGATCAATTTGTGCAACTGGGGTACGGCCAAATTCACCAACACAGACTACCAGCGTATCTTCTAATAATCCACGCTGAGCTAAATCGGTTAGTAAACCCGCCATTGGTTTGTCGGTTTTGGCGCAGCTTTGTGGTAAATCTTTTTCAATGTTGCCGTGGTGATCCCAATGATAACCGCTTGCGACTTGGATAAATCGAACTCCTGATTCAGCTAAACGTCGAGCGACTAAGCAACGGCGGCCAAAATCATCCGTTATACCCTGTCCTATACCGTAAAGTTCTTTTGTTTCCGTACTTTCACTGGATAGGTCAAGTACATCAGGCGCCACTCCCTGCATGCGGTATGCGAGTTCATAGCTTTCTATGATACCGCTCACGCGAGCATCTTCTTTTAACTCTTCTAAATGAGTTCGATTAAGCGCTTGAATGCTATCCAGTTGTTGTCGTTGTCGCTGCGGTGTCAGTGGGCCATCGCTTAGAAATTTAATATGCGGTTCTTGTCCTGGCAGCATTTGCACTTGTGTGCCTTGGTGATGAGCCGGTAAAAATGCATTCCCATATAAGCGTACGCCACCATGCATGGTGGGGTAATCAAGCGACATAAAACTCGGTAAATTTTTATTTTCACTACCAACACCATATGCCAACCAACTGCCAATACTGGGGCGAACAAATGCGGCAGTTCCTGTATGCAGATTGAGCACGGCTTGTCCATGTGCTTCGCCTTCGGTATGTAAGCTTTTAATAAAGCACATGCGATCGACTTGAGTTGCCAAATGTGGTAATAATTCACTGACCCATTGGCCACATTTTCCGTGTTGCTGAAATTTCGATTTTGGGGCGAAAATCTGACCAAGACGATCTGGTCGAATTAGCCCTGGCAAATCAAATGGAAGTGGTTTTCCATGATCGGTCACTAAGCGCGGTTTATAGTCAAAAGTATCCATCTGACTAACGCCGCCATGCATAAATAAAAAGATGACGCGTTTTGCACTTGCTTGGTGATGTAATCCGTAAGTTACTTTTTGGGCGGCAGGTTCATTGGCCGATAGGATCGTCTGTCCAGCTGCCAGTGCGCCAAAACCACATACGGCGGTACTTAACGTCGTATTTAGAAAAGATCTTCGGCTTATTGATTTTGACAAAGTTGGAAAGCTTTTACCCATGGTTGAAATCCCCGCTAATCAAGCAGTTGGAATTGCGTCGACGACAAAATAAGTTGGCATAATTTGGTTAAGTCATGTGGACTTGGATCTGAAACACCTTCATGTTGAGTAGCCAAGTAGATGCTTAGTTGTTGTAATTCAACGTTGGTTGCTGCGCGACCTACGGCGAGAAGGAATGCACGTTGTATGATCTTGTTAATGTCATATTGATCCTGTTTATTGGTGATGTGATATGCCATGCGTTTGGCACAGGCATGAACGAATGGTGCATTGAGAAAATACAACGCTTGTGGGGCAACCGTTGTTTGCGCACGTTGTCCGGTTGTCATGGATGAAGGTGCCCCATCGAATAATTGCATCACATCAGCTTCCATGGTGCGAATAATTGGTTGGTATACGGTACGATGTACATCCATTTTTTCCCAGATGTTTGCATCGCCATCGTCCAGTGATTTGCTTGGCATTAATTCACAGATGGTGGTTACTGACGATCGGTCTAATTGATCGGCAACCAATAGTAGGGTATCGCGGATTTCTTCTGGCTCCAATCGCCGACGATTTTGCCGCCATAACAGACGGTTTTCTGGGTCAATCAATGACGCATGCATATCATGACGGGTTGATAAGCGATAAGCGCGACTGCTGACAATCTCCTGAATTAAAGGTTTTAGCTGCCAATCATAATAAATTAATCGCTGTGCTAAATAATCTAATAATAAGGGATGACTAGGTTTTTCTCCGCTGAGTCCGACATTATCAACACTACGCACCAACCCTTCACCAAATAAATGTTTCCAGACGCGATTTACCCAAACTCGGGCGGTTAGTGGGTTTCTGGGTGAGGTAATCCATTGGGCTAATGCAAGCCGTCCGCTATTTTCGGTCGTTACCGTTGGCTGATCAGGCCAACTCGCAACTTGTAAAAAAACACGCGGCACGACTGGTCCCAAATTGCTAGGAACGCCGCGAATGCGTAAGGCTGTATCTGCTGGAGTCTCGGCTTCGGCTACCGCCATTGCGTAGGGTGGGATTTGTGCATCAAGTTCAGTATATTTTTTAAGGGCAGTGCCTGCTGCTTTTTCAGCTTTGACCAGTTGTTCTGGCGTTGTTCCAGGCTGTCCTTTGAGTTTGCGCAATTCATGTTCAGTGCTGTATTTTTTCTCACTCGATTTCACCCAATCGTAGCGATGTACTTTTAAAAATGAACGCAGCCTATCGTCGCCACCAACGCCCAATCCACGACGTGACCAATCGCTTTCATCTTCTTTGGCTCCACCGTATCGATCGATTAACGTCACCGTGCTCGTGAATATGCCGGCAATGGCATAATAATCACGCTGCGACACCGGATCGAATTTATGGTCGTGGCAACGAGCGCACCCTAGCGTCAATCCGAGCATAGATTTACCAATCGTATCAATTTGTTCATCGACCACATCCATAGTCAGTTGCGCTTTATCGAATTCACCAAGCACTTTTGATCCTAGCATTAAGTAGCCAGTAGCGATGAAATGGTTGTCGCGTTCTTCTGGTGTTGAATACGGTAATAAATCTCCCGCTAATTGTTTGGTAATAAAGTGATCGTAGTGCAAATCGTCATTAAACGCAGCAATGACCCAATTACGATACCGCCATGCAACGGGAAACGGTACATTGTGAGCCGAACCATTACTATCTGCATAACGAGCTTGATCTAACCAGTGCCGCCCCCATTTTTCACCATAGGATTTCGTAGCTAATAATTGTTCGGCTGTTAATGGTTTATTTGTGTTGGCAGGTAGTCCAGTAATATCATAAGCCAATCGTCGTTGAAATCGTTTGCTCTCAGCATCTGGAGCAGGTGATAGCCCTGCTGCTTCAAGTTGCGCTAAAATGAAATGATCAATTGGCCCTCGCGGCCAGGTCTGATCTTTAACGACAGGAACGTTAATAGGAGTTGTTGATAAAGGGCGGAATGACCAAAATTCGCGCCCTTTGTCAAAATCAATATGGTCGCGTCTTTTAATTTCTCCGCCACGACTATCTGGCGCTCCCATTTCGATCCAACGACGTATGATGGCCACGTCCGTATCTGCCATTTTTCCTTTTGGCGGCATTTCATAGTCTGCGTTGGCATATGAGACCGCTTGGTACAGTAATGATTCTAATGGTTTTCCTGGGACGATGACCGGCCCGGAGTCGCCTCCTGATTGCCAACCGCCGGCGCTGTCCAATGCCAGACCGCCTTTAATTTTTCCTTGATGGGAATGGCATTCAAAACAGGCGCGTTTTAATAATGGTTCTACTTGCTGCTCAAAAAATAATTGATCGGCGGACGATGGCTCAGTTGCAGCAAAGATCGATGTGGTCA
>SYDV01000150.1 GCA_005801395.1 Planctomycetia bacterium
AAACTTCCGCGTGACAGAGGTTTGGCAAATAAGGTGAGCGCTGTGCGACTGCTTAATTCGTCATGAACACATTGCGAAGCGCCGATGACGGCCAGGAACAATCCATTCACCACCGCCACGGCGACACCAGCGGTGCAGACCATGCGTAATCGATCTTGGGTCTCGAAATTGAATTGACCAAAGAGAAAAGTGAGGCCGAGAAGCGCAATTGATACGCCTATGGTTAACCAGGTCACCGGTTGACGTATGGTCTCGGAAACGGTGAGTCGAGCGATCGCCAATACAGCCATAATTAAATGATCACCAATTGAGCGAACCAAGTAAAGAGCAGCAATTTTACCATGCGAAACAACGCAGCAGGGCAAAGAGAGAGCGACTATCCCAGGCGGCAGTGAAAGCGGCTCGGCGACGGCCGCAACGAATGAGCGGTGTGACGGCTAGAGCTAATAACGTTCGGCTTTCAGCGCGACGAGTTTCATTCTGCAGGGCACCAGCAATTAATAACAAGATTTCGCTAGCTAAATCGTAACGGCCAGCGCGCACGAATGCTAAACTCAAACGCTGTGCGATTTTTGGGAATGGAGGTAAACTGCGCAAATCAGCGGTCAGCGTAGGAGACAATGGGTCAGGGATACCCCAGGCATCTGGCCAAGCGGCGGTCATAACACGGGCGAGTGGTGATGGTGTGCTTGGTGCGGCCAAGCGGCCCAGTCTGGTTAAACAAGCGGCTTCACCGTGTACATCCAACGCGAGTAAAGCGGCGACTAAACCTGCATCGGTTGTTGGGGTGGTGCGTTTAAACACGGCATCAAGTCGCTCTAGCGCTTCGCCAGCACGTCCACGAACAGCTAAGCACTCAGCCATGAGGGTTGCCGCCTCTTGGTCATCTGGATTTTCGTTGGCTAGCGTTTCTGCCAAAATTAAAGCATCTTGGTATTTTCGTTCCTGAGCGAGTAAACGGACACGCAGTAAGCGTGCTGCACGAGAGGCGGGATCACGTAGCAAGACCAGATCAATTTGTTGATGTGCGATGACGCGTTCATCAATCAACATGGATAATTGTGCTAGCAATAATCGACCAGGGCCGGTCAGTTTCGTTTCGGCAGATAATAAAACGTCCATGCCAGCACGTGGACCCTGATCGCTGGCACGGTAAATGGCAAGATCTTTGATGAGTCGTTGGGTTTCGCTCGCGTCAGCATCTTGTTCTAATAGTTTAGGCAGCAAAAGATCGGCACGTTTGGTCGCTTCGGCATGCCGTGAACGTCGCAGTAAGTAACAGCAATATTCAGCTTGATGCGGTAGATGGTTCGGATGATTGCTCAGGATCCGTTGCCACATGGTTTCCGCGTCATCGTAGCGTGCGATCCGTTCATAGAGCAAAACCAATTGCCGATGTAGCACAGCATCGGAACTTCCAGTTTCTGTCCCTGGGTCTGATTCAGATAATTGCTTGTCTAATTGTTCAAGTCGCGCTATGGCAGTGGTATGATCTCCCCGCTGTTCAGACAAAACCGCGCCTAATATTAAAGATGCTACGGCTTTAGCGTCATGACTTAAAGAGAGATCCAGCGCTTGTTGTGAGGCATCAATATTACCCAGTGCCAATTCTAATTCGGCCATGGTGAGCCATGCGCGACCTTGTTCTCGTGCCGGAGCCGCTGCTTGAAAAATATGACCGGCACGTCGTGCTAAGGCCGCGTGTCGCGCGGTAGCAAATACATGAGCAAGTTCGCGCCAGGGAACGCCGCCACTGCGTTCAAACAAAGGAATTAATGGGGCAACAAGTTCACGCTGGGTCGCTGCGTCAGTGGTGCCAATTAATAAGAGACGTGCATGACGAATGAGTAATCGTGGCTCATTAGCATAAGCACCATCAAGTGCTTGTTTGCAGTAAGCGATTGCTTGGTCGCGCTTGCCACGACGTTCGGCAATGGTCGCAGCTAATTCAAAAGCTGAGAGAATAGGCTGCGGCGCGGCTAATAAAGTTTGCACCATGGTATCAGCCTGAACATCATCGCCGTTGGCCAAAACAACTTGTGCCAACAGGGCCTGATATTCCACTGATCGATCCAATTCAACGGCGCGTCGAGCGGCTTGCTCTGCTGTGCTGAGGTCACCGTCTTCTGCGGCAATTTCGGCTTTGATGGCCCATAATTGCGGTGCTTCAGTGGCAATTTTCAACGCATTAGTAATTACAATTTTTGCTTCTTCGCGACGACCTTGTTTGCGCAAAGCTTCGGCCAGCATCGCCATTAATGGCGGCGTGTCTGGTAAGGCAACTAACGATTGTCGCGAAGTGGTTTCAGCTTGATCGAAGCGACCAATGGAAAAGGCGTAATCAATGCGTTCGCGCCACGCCCATAAATAATCAGGTTGGAGCTCAACGGCCCGTACCAAATAGGGTGCGGCTAATTCGCGGCGTCCTTGGCAGCGTAAAATAAAGGCTTTTAAACCATCATTAATGGCTTCGCCAGGTTCTAATTCACAAGCTTTGTTATATGCTGCTTCTGCATCGTCATGGCGATTTGCTAGCGCTTTTAATTCGGCGAGTTCACGCCAAGCCCAGGTATATTCTCCATCAATATCGACAGCTTTTTCTAAATTGACCATCGCTTGTTGCGGCTTGCCTTCATGACGCAATAAATCAGCAATATATCCATAGGTCACCGCGTCATATGGATTAATTCCGCGAGCATGTTCTAAATGAGAATGTGCTTCTTCCATGCGTCCAAGCTGGCGACAAATATCTGCTTGCTCGTGCAAGATCCAAATTGCCCCAGGCGCAGCGGCGGCGGCTCTTTGGTAATGCGTGCGTGCTTCTTCGAGGCGTCCAGCACGACGAGCTAGATTTCCAAATTGTGCATGTGCCCAAGGAAAATTTGGATCGTCTTCTAAAGCACTGGCCAGTAGCTCGGCTGAGCGTTCTGGGTCAGGCTCAGCTACGACCTGGGCGAGTTCAACTTTTGCCCATGCCGCTTTGGGATCAGCCGTTAATATTTCTTCATATAACGAAATAGCGATCGCATTATTGCCATCTTCGCATTCAAGTTGAGCAAGATGACCACGGGTCCATTGGTCTTCGGGATTTGCTTCTAATGCTTCGCGATAACGACGCCGTGCTTGCGGTACATTGCCAAGCGCGCGTTCCGTTTCGGCTAATTCGGATAACGTCCAATGATTGCCTGGCTCTAATGCGAGTGCTTCGGCTAAACGCTCACGAGCGGCATCAAAATCACCGCTTTGTCGCAGGCAGGCACCAATGCGTGCGACCACGCTGGCTTTTAAGTCAGAATGGTCTTCTCGTTCAAGTAATTTATCACGTAGTAAGCGCTCCAATTCGCTACGCGCTTCGTAATAACGTCCTTGATTAAAATAGAGATCAGCGAGTTGATCTTCAGGTCCCTCTTCAATGACTTCGAGGCGCAATGCTTTTTGGCTGCGCGCAGCACTCGGCAGATCTTCGCGTCGCACAAAAAATAAATGCCGGAAACGGTGCAGCATCGCCGAGCGATCGTGACCGTTGGTCGCTTCTTCTAAAACTTTTTCCGCTTCAGCAACACGGCCTGCACATTCAAGCGCACTGACATAACCAAGATTGGTCCATAAATCGGTGGGCGATTGGCGACGCAAATCTTGATAACGGGACACCGCATCCTGAAAGCGTCGTTGACGCATCAGCTCTTCTGCTTCTTGGGCGAGACGCTCTTCGGGATGATCGGAGTCAAATGCGGCCATGGCTGTAGGTGTACGGTAAGCGCCAGCGGGACGTGTCTACTACTGGATGCGTGGATTGAAACATTCTACAACGATTCTGTGCGTTGCAGAGTCATCGTTGGTTGAATTAAGTGGTTATATTTTAAAAGCTTGCTTGGGCTGGTCGCTTACCCGCGTTTGGGTGGTTCGCGGCCCATGACTTTAAGGACGGCTTGTAAGTCTTCCCAGCAGGGTTTTTTGGCGTCAGGATTTCGCAGTAAGAAGCTGGGATCGAACGTTGGAATCATGGTGATGCCCTGGTACGAGAGCGATTGACCACGCATGCGAGTGATGCCGGCTTTATCATTACCGGTAAGTGCGCGTAACGGTGTATTACCTAATGTACAAATGACCTTGGGTTTAAGTACGGCGATTTGGCGTTTAATAAATGTAAGACAGGCAATTACTTCTTCTGCTTCCGGTGCGCGATTACTTGGCGTGCGACATTTTATGATATTGGTGAGGAATACTTGGTCGCGAGATAAACCCATCGCGATAATCATTTTGTCGAGTAATTGCCCCGCAGCGCCAATGAAAGGGCGACCTTGTGCGTCTTCCTCGGCGTCAGGACCTTCACCAACAAATAATAATATAGGCGCGAAAAGTCCTTCGCCTGGGACGGTGTTGCGTCGACCATCGCATAAGCGACAGGCTTTGCAGGCGGCAATTTCTTGAGCGATGGAGGCGAGCGTATCGTTAGCGGCGGTCGCTGTCGATGAAGCAGAGACAATGGGTTCTATCGGTTTTGGTATTGGTTTTGGCGCTGGCACTGGTGCGACTGGGACACGAGCAGGAACGGGGGGTTTAGCTGGTGCTGGAGTTGGTGCGGAAGTCGGCGCAGGAGTCGCGTTCACAGCCGTGGGTTCGCGTACAAAAAATTCAATGCCAGCAGACTGATCGAGTTCGATGAGCTGTTTTAAATTGAGCAACGCACTGGTGCGATCATCCACGATTTAGCCTCCTTGCACTTCTAAACGTCGAGCAGCTAAGCGCCACAGAGCAATATTCCCAGCGCGTAGTATGAGGCACCACACTAGGCCAAGGGTTAAAGCCTGAAGTCCGGTGGGGTGACCGTCTACGCCTAATTGTCCGACGTAAGCCATGGTTGGGTAGTAAGAAATTAATGCGAACGGTAGCACGGTAGTGATCGCTGACAGCGTTTCACCCAGGTAGTGCAATGGCACCAACACGCCAGAGAGCAACATCATAACATTACGTTTCAGGCTCATGAGTCCGGTAATGTCTTCGAGCCAAAAACTGGCGCTTCCGGCCATAATGTTGAGTTCGGCATTAATGATAAACGCGAGCACAAACAGTAATGGGAACTGCCACCAGCCATCGCCATTCGGTAATGCCACGCCAAATATCGGCACTAATACGACACTCATTGGTAAAGCAAAGAACAGCAAGCGAAAGGCGGTTTCGCCTGCTGCTTGGGCTAGCCATTGGCCGTGAAAGCTGAGCGGGCGTAATAAATCGATGGTCACGTCACCGCTGTGAAAGCGCGCCGCAATTTCGCTGTCCGTATTCGTGAAATAAGCCGCGCGTGCGATATAACCAACCGTTAAATAAGTGGTGAGCTGGGCAAAAGTTAATCCACCTAGAGTATCCAGTGGTCCGAGTTCCTTTGCTGCGAAAACGGCCTGCCAGATGGCAAATTGCCCACCAACAAAAATCCCATACGTCGCAATGCCGGTTAGGTAACGCATGCGATAGGCCATGAGTTTCAAAAACGTCAAGCGCATGAGCCAGTAGTAGGGGATGAATCGCGCGAGCATGGGTGGAACTGTGCTGAAAATCCCGGAGTCCGGAAGTCCGGAAGT
>SYDV01000151.1 GCA_005801395.1 Planctomycetia bacterium
CCATCCGAGCCGAGTACAACTCGGCGATCCCAGGGCGCGATAAATGATCAATAAGCTGCCCATCAATATCGACGACCTCCTGCGCCAACACGGCGTCGAAGGCGAACGCATTGAGTTTAAGGCGAGTTGGAATCCTGAAGCCGTGCTGCATACCTTATGCGCCTTCGCCAATGATTTTCATAATTTAGGAGGTGGTTACATCGTGATTGGTGTGGCCGAGGATCAGGGCCAAGCGGTATTACCGCCCCTGGGATTGGCGCCAGCGCAGATTGACTCAATTCAAAAAGAATTGCTGAACCTGGGGCACAGCGCCCTGCAACCCGCTTATCACGCGCTGTCGGCGACGGCGGTGATCGCGGGTAAAACGATTTTCGTGTTGTGGGCGCCTGGTGGTGAATTGCGTCCCTATAAAGCCAAGGTGAGTCTGGCAAAAGATAGCCACGACTACGCGTATTATATTCGCAAACATACCAGCACCGTGCGGGCGAAAAATCAAGACGAACGTGAATTATTGACCCTAGCCGCCACGGTGCCGTTTGATGATCGCTATCAACAAAGCGCCACTTTGCAGGATTTAGCATTGCCATTGATCAGCGATTTTCTGCATGAGGTACGCAGTGATTTAGCGAACGAGGTCGCGCAATTACCCATCGCCGATGTGTGTCGGCAAATGAACATTGCGGGCGGTCCAGCCGAAGCGTTATTTCCGAAAAATATTGGTCTGCTGTTTTTCAACGACGACCCACGCCATTATTTCCCCGCCACGCAAATTGATGTGGTGTGGTTCCCCGATGGCGCGGGTGGCGATCATTTTGAAGAAAAAACCTTTAGCGGTCCAATCGGTCGGATGACCAAAGAAGCGCTGGATTATATTGAGCGTAATTATTTAAAATCGGTGGTCACCAAACACCCCGACCGTGCGCAAGCCACTCGCGTGGCGAATTATCCATTAGCGGCGGTGGAGGAAGCCATCGTCAACGCGGTCTATCATCGTTCCTACGAAATCCGCGAACCCATCGAAGTGCGCATTACCCAGGACAGTTTAGTGGTGCTGAGTTTCCCTGGGCCAGATCGCTCGATTCGCTTAAGCGATTTGCAATCCGGCAACGCCGTCAGTCGCCGCTACCGCAACCGCCGCGTCGGCGAGTTTTTAAAAGAATTAGAATTAACCGAAGGCCGCTCCACCGGCATCCCAAAAATCCTCCGCGCCATGCGCGAAAACGGCTCGCCCGCCCCCGAGTTCGACACCGACGACGACCGCACCTATTTCACCATCCGCCTCCCCATCCACGAAGCCGCCCGGGTGCCGATAGACGCCGCCCAGGAAGCCACCCCGGAAGTCACCCCGGAAGTTACCCCGGAAGTCACCCCGGAAGTCGGCAAATTGCTGTTTGCCCTGAAAAACACCATGTCCAGGCGGCAAATACAGTCTGCCGTGGGCCTGAAAGACGACGAACATTTCCGCACCATGTACTTGCTGCCCGCCCTGGGCGCTGGCGTTATCGAAATGACCATTCCCGATAAACCAACCAGCAGCAAACAACGTTATCGCCTAACCAAGCTCGGCCAGAACGTGGCGTCGACCCTGGAGCGTCCAGGGCATGAGTGAATACACCCACGTCGAAAAGCCCTTTCTAGATCAACTCGCCGGGTTGGGCTGGACCATCATTGACCAAGGCCAGGGATTTATTCCCACAGAACCCGGCACCAGTCTGCGCAGCACTTTTCGTGAATGGTTACTACCAGAGGTATTTCGCACCGCAGTGCGCAGCATCAATACCACCACTGACGGCACGCTGTGGTTAAGTGATCATCAACTGACCGATCTGCGCGAACAAATATTACGCCAGCCCAATCGCACATTGTTAGAAGCGAATGAAGCGATCCAAGCGTTATTGTTCAAAGCCCAGGTCGATCGCAATGACGTGACCGGTGAAGCCGATCCGGTGGTGCAATTAATTGATTTCGTACATCCCGAGCGCAATCAGTTCCACGCCATTAATCAGTTTCGCATCGATACACCAGGCTGTGTTAAAAAATGTATTATTCCCGACATCGTGTTGTTTGTGAACGGCATTCCGCTGGTGATCATCGAAGCGAAAATAGGTGATGCGAATACCGCGAATCCATTGCACGCAGCGTTTGAACAATTGCTGCGTTATCGCAATGGCCGTGCTGAGACCGCTGCTGCTGGATTACACGAAGGTGAAGTGCGGTTGTTCCATACCAATATGTTATTGGTGCGCACCTGTGGCGAACGTGCCGAGTTCGGAACCATCACATCCGGACACGATCATTATTATGAATGGAAATTGACTGAACCAAAGACCAAGCGAACGACAACTGCACCTAGTCAGATGGCTCGCCGGTCACAAGAACAACTCATAGCTGGGCTGTTAGCCCCAACAATTTTATTGCAGGTGTTACGGACCTGTGCCGTATTTAAAGACACCGAATCAGGCCGTCGCATCAAAGTCGTCTGTCGCCATCAACAATACCGGGCGGCCCAAAAGATCATCGAGCGTTTGCGCACCGGCACGACGCAAACAGAGCGATCCGGTGTGGTTTGGCATACGCAGGGCTCTGGCAAGTCGCTGACTATGGTATTTGTCGCACGCATGATTCGCGCAGCCCAAGATTTACAGGATTATAAAATTGTCCTGATCAATGACCGCGTGGATTTAGAAGAACAATTAGCGGCTACGGCAAAATTGATTGGCGGGAAAACCACCATCATCGATAGCACAAACCATTTGCGCGAACACTTAGCCACCGATGCGTCTGATATTAATTTGGTCATGGTGCATAAGTTTACCGAACGCGCCGAAGCTTTGCCAACACGAGTGGCGGAAGTATTACAACATTACCAAGCTATTCCATCCGCAGACACTTTTGGCGTGGTTAATGTTTCGCCGCGTATTTTATTAATGATTGACGAGGCGCATCGTACCCAGGGTTCGGATATGGGTGACAACATATTTGAAGCATTTCCCAATGCCGCACGCATCGCCTTCACCGGAACGCCACTCATTACCGAAGAGCATGGCGAGAAACGTACGGTGAAGCGCTTTGGCGATTATATCGACAAATATAAGTTAATGGATGCGGTACATGACGGCGCGACCTTACAGATTTTGTATGAGGGCCGCACGGCGGACACCGCGATCACCGACAAACACGGATTCGACACCAAGTTTGAAGATTTATTCAAACACCGCAGTCCCGAAGAGTTGTTAGCGATCAAGAAAAAATACGGCGCCACCGGCGACATCATGGAGGCGGAAAAGCGTATTGCCGCCATCGCCACAGATTTAGTGAATCATTACATCGATAATATTCTACCCGACGGCTTCAAAGCCCAGGTGGTGTGCCATTCAAAACTAGCCGCTATTCGCTATCAAAAATCAATTCGCGAGGCATTAACCAAACGCTTAGAACGTGAACAGGTACAAGCCCAGCCCAATGCTGAACGTATTAAGCGCATCGCATTTTTAAAAGTTGCGGTGGTGATGTCTGCCGATGCGACCAATGAACCGGCTGAGTTTACGGTAGCGCGCAACGAGTCACGGCGCTGGAATGCGAAAGAAAACTTTTGTAAGCCCTTCGACTTTGATGACACGGAAAAAGAACTGACCGGTATCGCTTTTTTAGTCGTTTGCGACATGTTACTGACTGGATTTGATGCGCCAATCGAACAGGTCATGTATATCGATAAGAAACTGACCGAACATAATTTATTACAAGCCATCGCCCGCGTGAACCGCGTGATGACCAACAAAGAACGTGGTTTTATTGTCGATTATATTGGTTTGACCAATAATTTAGTAGAAGCGCTGACCATCTATAGCCAAGAGGATACGCAAGATTTACTGGACGGTTATAAAAATGTCTTGAGTGAATTGCCAATCTTGGAAGAGCGTTATCAACGTTTATTACAACATTTCCGTGACGCAGGGGTCGCCACTATTGAAGCGTTTATAACGGGTACATTAGCCACGCCCGAAGACGAAATGGCGGTCGTTCACGCAGCGGTTGGCGCCATGCGTGAGGTTAAATTGCGCGCAGACTTCGATGTCTATTTGAAAAAGTTCCTACTCAGTCTCAATTTAATTCTGCCCAATCCTGCTGGTCATGCCTTTCGCGGTGCGGCAAGGCGCTTTGGCTATTTGCAACGCATGATCAAAGAACGCTATAAAGATGACTCGCTCGATTTAGCGGGTGCAGGCGCCAAAGTGAAAGCATTGATTAATGAGCACTTAATCGACCTGGGTATTAATCCGCGCATTCCACCCGTCGAATTATTATCCGATGATTTCATGTCGCATGTGAAAAAGAACGCACACGG
>SYDV01000152.1 GCA_005801395.1 Planctomycetia bacterium
CGCTTAACTTGTTGAATGCGCGCACTTCTGCTTTAGGGCCGAATACCAAGCGGGAATTACCGCTCAGCTCAACGGTGACTTCACCATTTTCGTTGCGAAGACCCTGGCCAGCTTTCAGCAACATTCCGAGCGTTCCAGGTTTTTCTATCTTGTCTTCGAGTAAATAAAAATCGCCTTGGAAGCCTACAATAGTAGCTATGGTTTGTTCACGTGCAGCGCTGGTTGAATGGGCGTCAGCGATATTAGAGCCAAAAATCCACAGCAATACTAATACTAAGACGCCCATCGTCGCTAAGCCAGCGCCGATGAGAGCAATTGATGGTTTCCCACGTTTACCGCGATGGCGAGGAGATTCCGAGGCGTCGTAATTACTGCTGGTCTGGTGGCGTTTATTGGGTGAACTGCCGTGTTTGTCTTGGCGATGAGCGGTTGAGGTATTTGGTGTTTGAGATTGGCGCTGCCCAATGCGATCTTGGACACGCATCAATTCACTGCCGCTACCAACCGGCGTGCGTGTTGGGGCGGCAACTTGTAATAGGCTGCTTTCATTGCGCCGTTTATGCTCTATTTGTCCCATGCTTTGAGCGAGCACACGTGCGTCGTCTTGATTAAATGCGCCAGATATCGCACGTAGCAGCAGATCGATACGCATTTGTCGAGTAAATGCTGCGGCGCGTGCCAAGTCTTTTAATAAACTAAGGCTCAGTTGCTGCCGAGCGTCAGGCTGAATCGAACTGGCTATGTGTAATTCTATCGTAACCGGAAATAAGCGGTCATCAGGTGCGCGTCCATCCTCGGCGGAAGCGCGCCAATGGAGTAAGGCCCGGGCAATAAAGAGACGAATCGCGACTTCTGCTTGGCCGCTTAATTGCAATTCGGCGGCTAAAATGTCGAGAGCCGTATTTTCGGTGTAGCGACGATGGATTAACACTTGTGCGGCTTCATCTAATTCGGCGTATTTTTTATTGATGTGAGCAGCGCCGTCATTGGTTGGCGCGACTAATGCCTGCAGACCTTCCAAGCCGTCCTGGGCAACTAAATGTCGTAAACCGTCCTTTACTGCGATGGCTTGATTTCGCTCTTGCTCCAAACGGTGTTGTAAAATCACCATCGCTCGTTGACGAATCCAAACAATGACCTGCGAGGTTGGTGGACAGGCAGCTATTTCACGACGTACCTGCATCCAGGTCGCTGCATGGACATCTTCCATCATGGCAGGCGAGGCCGCAAAGGTGGCAATAAATGCGCGTAGGTCACGCGCGACCATCATGATCAGTGCGGTGACGGCATCGATGTTTCCATGCTTAGCTTCATTGACGAGGCTGGGAAATTCCTGAGCCGACATGCAAAATCCCTAACGTGGGAGAAAATAAATAAACGCGAGAATGGAAAAGCTAGATCGGGTAAAGCCAGAGCGCGGCCGATACCAGGCGAAGTCGTGTGGTATCAGCGCAACTAACCGACTGAGCCTAGCATGCTCAACGAACCTTGGCCAATGCTAATTGACCTAATAACCGGTGTGGCCGTCATCAGTGTTGGGTGCAGTTGCTCAGTAAAAGTTTATAACGGACATCACTTACGGCGTGGTGGTTGGTTTCGCTGGCCAGTCCGCGCCTTGATCAATCCACTTGGTAATCAAGGCAATTTGCGTGGCGGATAAAGCAGGTTTCTTTTTCGGCATGCGTGGATCATCTTCACCTTCAAACAGGCGAATGACGAGCAAGCTTTCCTTTCCTTTTCCTGGAATAATGGAAGTGCCGCCATCGCCACCTTTGACCAAAAAGTCGCGTGAATCCATGCGCAATTCACCTTTTTGTTCTTTGTCATCATGACATTCATAGCAATTTTTCACAAAGATCGGGTCGATGTCGCGCCAGAAATCGACTTTGTCAGGAATGGGATCAGCGGGTTTTTCGCTCGCTGGAGCGGCAAACATTTCCCACGGCATAATAGGTAAAAAGCCAGGGCCATGCATCGCAACGCCACCATAGTGTCCCGTCAGGCTTACTAAAATGGCTCCCGGAAAAACGAAGACGCGATAGAGCGTCGATAATTTTTGTGAATCGCCGAATTGACGAGCTAAGGCAACCACGGCAACGAGGACAGCGACGACGGTTGTTGATATCCCTAACCAACGATGCAGTTCAATCGTTTGTGCGTATTCACTTTCCCCCACATGATTTCCGGCCAGCATCCATCCCTGTACCGCAGCAACAACGGAACTGAGCGCTGCAATTACCGCGATAAGAGCTACGGTGGAATCAACGGAACCTTCGCGCTTGCGCCAGCGGAGCGCTTCAATTCCCGCCAAAACCATTAATAATGCCACAGGGAAATGGACGACTACGACATGCATGCGCCCAAATATGGTGACCATGGATGGGCGGGCATCTGCGGCATCGATCGAAACAACCGAGGCGGCAATGAGCAAAGATAAGTACAAGAGGCGTTTCAGCATGGGCTTTCCGCGAATGGAATGGAGGACGTTGGATTTCAGTGGGTCATGCCAAACTGATCTGTTCAACACGACGTCGGGAAACTAGCGTACAAAATCGGATACGCGAGTCCGGAGATCGCGTTGACGATGGGAAGTTCAGATGATTTATGTCGGGTTAAAACGTTTGGCTTTGGTCCGAGATGAGTGACCAGACCAGTGATTTACTCTGAAAATCATCCGAAAAACGTTTTTTGCACTCGGTGTAGGTGTTGGGGCAACGAGGTACTTGGGCTTTCTGGGGTTGTCACCACGATGCGCACCCATGACCGAAGTTAGTTTTACTGCTGAGGTGGTTTGTCGCTGTGGTTATCTGACCAACAGTTTTGCGCGGTGGTTAAGGCGACCACTGCTGGCGAATATGCCATCTGACCCGTTGGCGCTAACTCGCGCATTATATGAGTTAGACGCAGTATTGGTTTCGCATGGCACCCAGGCTGATCCTGTGTTCTGGTTTGCCAATCGAGCTGCGCAGCGTTTGTGGGACATGGATTGGAAGACGTTTACGACTTTACCCTCTCGTTTAAGCGCCGAGCCAGATGAGCAATCTGCGCGAGCACAATTATTGTCGCGAGCAACGCGCGATGGGTTTATTTCGGATTACACGGGTGTGCGCGTCAGTAGTAAAGGGCAACGTTTTCGTATACGCGATGTGGTATTGTGGAATATTCGTGACGACCACGATCAGCCAGCCGGACAAGCGGCGCTGTTTTCGCAGTGGGATCTGCTCGCATGAGCGACAAGAAGAAAAAACATTTTCGCGTGTGCCCGTGCTGACGCTCATCTTACGGCGATTAGGTGCCGGAATTGCCGTCATCTTATTGGTGCATCTCGCAACGTTTATCGCGCTTCGATTAATGCCAGGAGATCCCTGGGCAGACGTTGCCGGTGATCGTACGTTGCCAGCGGCAGCAGTTGAGCGCCTCAAACAAATTTATGGTCAGGGCAGCGACCACAGTATTTTCATGCAGTACGCGCAAGATTTAGGGCATAAGTTATTTGGAGATTTTGGTGCGAGTTTGAAAATTGCACGTGGACACGATGTGTTATCGCTTTTAGCACATGCTGCTCCAGTGTCGCTAACCATTGGTTGTGGCGCATTATTAGTTGGCATATTTTTGGGTTTGTGGGCTGGTATGTGGGCGGCACGACGGCAAAAGTTATGGCCCGATGGTTGCGTGCGTGCAGGGGCGACGCTTGGTATTAGTACGCCGGATTTTATTATCGCACCATTATTATTAGTCGTATTTAGTTTATGGTTAGGTTGGTTACCTGCCGGCGGCATAGATCATGCGTCAGCTTTATTATTACCGATTTTGACCTTGAGTATTCCTTTAGCTGCTCAAATCGCACGTCTGACACGGGCAAGTATGCTTGATGAATTAGCGGCTGATTTTGTTCGCACGGCCAGAGCTAAGGGCGCAAATGAATCAAGCATTGTCGTCGATCATGCCTTGCGCCCAGCCTTTGGTCCGGTGCTGGCATACTTAGCCACTGCTGCGGCGGGAGTGTTAACGGGTTCGATGGTGGTCGAGAGCTTATTTGCCATCCCTGGTCTGGGTTATTTTTTTGTCGCTGGTGCTTTGCAACAAGACTGGACTGTCGTGAGTGGAGCCGCGTTGTTTTACGCGGTTTTGTTGGTGGGTTTCAATCTCCTGGCTGACCTTGGCCTCTTATGGTGTGATCCCCGTACACGCTAAAGAACTGCGGTTACTTAGTTAGTGACTATTGGTAACCTAGATCTTGTGCCTAAATCGTGGCCACGCTCTGGGTCACAAATGTTTAAGTTATCATCATAGAAGCATTGAGATCAGCTTCGCTGTAGGGTACCCTAACCACGTCTGTCACCTGGGCGGGACAGTCTGTTACGACGAACACATTGGCCAAGGTGTCCTATATGTTGGCAGACCATGCGGTGAGTCTTTCATCGCCAACTCGAGAACCACAGCGTGGGTTATTATTATTCGTTGCGATTTACGTTGAACGTTGGTCGTCGGTATTAGACATTTGCAAGGCGGTTAATGCGAAGTCAGCTTTGGACGACTCAGAAGCACAATTAATCGACCGTGCCGTGCCCTTGATTAATAAATATATTGAGGATGCCGCTATCGTGGCCATTGGTGAACAAGATACCTTACGACATGTCGTAATTCAGCATGCTCGTGAAGCCCTGCGTTCGCAAACGATATTAAATAATCGTTGTGCCGATCAGGTGTTGGCGCGCTTATCAGGCAGCGAAGAAAATGTGCGTAGCCTCATTGAGGCGCGTTATCGTGACAATTATGCTAGCGAAGGATTAATGGACATAATCGGTGTGCCGATGATAGAAGTTCCAGTCGCTTTGTGTCACGCGCGTTCACTTTTAGACTGGTATAAAGACGCGGGTGAATGGATTGTGCATTCAGCCGATCATTCAATTTCATCCCTCGTGGAGCTCTATTTATCTGAGCGCATTGATCTCACGTCACGCGATTTGTTGACTACTTATTTAACCAAAGATATCAGTTTATTGGCCCTTTTTGAACGGCAGGTACGACTGCATTTACTATTAACCGCCGCTTATGCTCCAATTGAGATGTCGAGCAATCACATCACTCGTAGCCGAGTGGTTGATACGAATCATTTTGGTAAGCCACTCGGTTCATCCGGTCGCACAACCGTGCGAAAAACGGATCCGTCGGGAGTAATAGCGACTCTCGAGTCTCATCACATTCCTGAACGTCATCGTGCCCCACTATTTATTGCCGGTGCCATCGTCGTGATGGCATTGGCACTTGGTTTATGGTTATTATCGACGAATAAAACTCCTGCTCCGCTATTGGCAGCAGCGCAACAAACCGCAGAGGTGTCACGTATATCCTCGGCTTCAGGAGCCGTCGTGGTGCTGCGAGCTGGAAAAACGCTCAAACCTATTCGCGGAGACATCGTGCTTTGGGGTGATGGTTTTATAACGGAAAACGCCGCAAATTTGGTTTGCGAAACGGCCACGGGTATTCGCTTAGAGTTGGGTGAAAATACGAAGATTTTATCGCATGATGATAATCAGGGCAATTGCGTGATTCAGCTCGAGCAAGGTACGGTGACGGTTTCTGATCGAGGTGGCGTTACCGGAGGTGGAGTTTCCATTAAAACCCCATTTGGACAGATCGCATTACAAGGAGGACAAAGTGATGTCATGGTTAAGGATGGGCGCACGGAAGTGCTAGTTGAACGTGGACAGGCATTATTTTCTAAATCCGATGGGACCGAAGAAGTTTTGGTTTTGACAAGTCGTCGTGCACGCTCACGTGCTAGTGGTGGACCGATCGTCTTAGCGCTACCTGAATTTTTACGTGGCATAAATTTAGGTGGCAATGATGTTGTCATTCAAGGTCATAGTTGGTTGTCGCAACGTAAAGCAGTAAGTGCGGGTTTTTCCTTGAAAGGAAATATAGGAGCTGAGATACCAGCGAAAAAATGGCAAAAAAAGGGTGATGATAGTTCCCAAATGGCATTGATGTTGAGTAGTAACGCGCAGGCAAAGGATTCACTGACGCTCACACAAGTCGTGCCGAATGGAGAAATAGAAGTCACGTTGTGGATTGTCGGAGTTGAAACTTTATCAGCCGTGCAGCTTGACGTTGGTGAACAATCCCTGGCTCTGGTGCCAATATCTTTGGGTGGCGGTGCTTGGCGGGTTGGGCCAATTCCGGCGGAAATCAATAATCGTCAATGTGTTGTTACGGTGAAGGACGGACTGAAAGTCGCCGGTATTCAATATCAGGCTTTAAGTCCGCCAAGTACACCGATGCCACTCAGCATGGCTTTACGTGGCGATCCGTCCAGCATGACCAGTTATGTTGGCCAGGAAGTCTTGCTGGAAGTCGATATCGATGGTGACGCGGCAATCTTGCAACGCATCGAATATGTTGTGGCAGGAGCCGTTGTCGGAGCCAGCACGATAGCACCATTTCGTGCGAAATGGACCCCCGAAACTAATGGCAGTTTCCAGCTCAGTATTCGCTCAACTGATATCACTGAGGCAGAATATGAAACACCAGCAATCCCGCTGCGAGTACATCTGGCCTATGGCAGCGGAGAATTAACGCGAGAAATCTGGCAGGGTTTTGAAGAACGGTCACTAAAAGAGTTCGATCGTGCAGCGATATTGCGTCAAATGCCCATCAAAAAGGAATTTATTAAGTCATTAAGTACGTCGAAATATCGAGACAATTACATACAGCGAATTTCTGGATATATTTTCCCTCCTGTGGCTGGAAATTACGTCTTTAAAATTGCGAGCGGCGGCGATTCAGAATTGTGGCTCAAGAAAAGCGGAGAAGAGCTGGAGCGAATTGCGACTTTGTATGATATCAAACAAGGAGTTCGCGTTAACGAATGGGGCCGATCGCCGACGCAAACGTCGAAGCCGATCACTCTGACCGCTGGCAAGCGCCATTATTTCGAAGTGTGGCACAAAGTGGTCAGTGGTGATGACCATGTGGAAGTGGGTTGGGTGATGCCGAGCGGTGAATTTGAAGCGCCTATTAGTGGTATTCATTTTCAACCAAATTATTGGACGTTGATGCCGGTTGCGCAGGAGTTGCCACCGCCGCCATCAGTGCCAAGCGATGAGGTGCGATTCTTCCTGGGTATTAATTTTGCTGGACCAACGTTGGTCTCGCAAAAGACAACGTGGACTGGGCAACAGGAATTAGAAAAAATTACCGGTGAGGTACCGCTAGCCGTGTGGCTTGGTTCATTACCATGGCAGTATGCGAGTAATGGCCTTGGCCCTCTGGAAATAAACCGTTCGAATGGGTGGATGCGTTCAGATGACGGAGGTCGATTAACCATTGGGGAAGAATCATATCAAAACGGACTCGGTATGCATGCTCCAGCTGAGGTGATTTATCTTCTCGGCGGACAATTTGAACGCTTTCAGGCCAAAGTGGGGGTAAATGCCTTAGTAAAAGATACTGCTGCCATTTGTATTCGAGTCGAAATTGATGGAATAGAACGTTATAAAAGTGGCGTCATGCGTTTTGCACAGCCGGCAAGAACCATTGATATAGATGTGCGAGGCGGGGAGCAGATGCGGCTCTTAGTGGAATCCGAAAATGAAAGTAATTATCAATCAATTGTCGATTGGGGTGAGGCCCGTTTGTTGCGTTCGACGGCGACCTTGGTTGTGCGCGAAGGTGTCCCTGAATTATCACCAATGACACCGAAACCGGCACTTGAGGCTGAAATAAAAACTCTGTTATCGACCGGGATAAAGGATAGTGGCAAGGGTATCGATTTTGGGGTGAGAGTTCCCAATGGAATTTATTATGTGTATGCCTGGAATAAGGAAAATAATGCAACTCAGTCGCTGCCGTTCGAATTACAATTAGAAGGCTTGCCCTCAACTGCGTTGATTGGTGGTTTACCGTCAGGTGGTTGGCAACGGCAGGGTCCCTATGGTGTTCATGTTAGTGACGGTGATTTACGTGTGCAGATTTCTGCAGCTGCGGGAAACGCTCAGCTAATGGGACTTGAAATATGGCAGGATAAGGAAGCAGTTAAAACGGCGCCTATTCCAATTGAAAAGAAAGTGTTCTCCGTGACGCTTTATGATACGAAGAGTCAAATGCCCGTGGTAGCACATCATCCGATGGTGAATCATGCGGTGATATCTATTTCAAAACTGCCTAGTCCGTTGATCAATTTTTTGATAAATACACCAGAGCAGGTGGTCAGTGTAAAAATTGAGTTGCCGAATTGTGGATTAGGAGCCGAACGGGAGGAGAAAATTCCTCCTTTCACATTAGGCGACGATAAAGGGAAATTGCGTGCCTGGGAAATCAGACCAGGTGATTATCGTTTGAAGGTGATGGGATACTCAGACTTCCATATGAAAAAGTTGGTTGGTACGTACGTGTTACACTTCACCGTGGTCGAATAGGTGTTTTTCTCAAAACATGCGTAGATTTGGCTAAACGGCTCAAGCTTAATCGTCGCGACTAGTCCTTTGACGAGTCTTTAAGCGTTGCGGGTACCACGCTTGAATTATCAGTTGTCGAACAAGGATGTGTCCCATGTCAAATCAACCCCCATCAGCCCGTTTATATGATGACCTGCGCCCCTACGTGGTGGATCTAGCGCCCTCTGATAAGTCGACCTGGTTTCGCCGTTTGGATCATCGGGCGATTTTAGAAGCAGAGGCGCGCATCGGATATTCATTTCCGCGCCAGGTGCGTGCATTTTATGAGGAAATCGGTTTTGGCGTGATTCGTCGCGGTTTGCAGGATCCCAAAGATGATCAATGGCGCACCGTTGCTAATCGTGTTCTTCATCCGCTGACTGTTGCAGCCTTGGTTCAGGGCGAGGCAGAAATTAATCCCGAACCGCCATTACGGACAAATGAGTGGCCTGTCTTCGAAGCGGCTGAACATGATTATTTTGTCGTCGATCCTTTTTCCGGTGAACCGGATACGATTTATACGCGATATCAAATTGATAAAGTGGCATCCGGTTTTCGTGAACTGATGCAGCGTTTATTGACCGATGACGTGACATTTTATTTACGCCGCCGCTGGTGAATAACGACATTAGCCGCTTTGCTCCATCGACTACTGGCCCAGCGCATCCGGGAACGTTGCTGGCGGCGTTATTATGTTGGCTAGATGCACGCTCGCGTGGAGCGCGCATTATTTTACGCTTGGAAGATTTAGATCCAGATCGTTGTCAGCCAGCTTTTGCTGAAGCGATGATTACAGATTTGACCTGGTTAGGACTGTCATTTGATGTCGTGGAATGGCAGTCGCAACAGCATACGCGTCATGTGGCCGCAATGGATTATTTAGCCGATAAAAAATTATTATATCCCAGCACGCTTTCGCGAAGGGATTTAGAATTATTGGGACGTCGTACGCCTGATGGTGGTTGGGCTTATGATAATCGCGAACGAGGAAATCCATTGCCCGTGGGTGGTTGGCGTGCCTGTGCTGAGCCATTGCGCGTGCAATTACCGGATGAGGAGTTTGCTCCTCTTGATGAGAGTGGCTGCGATTTACGTCAAACGCCGACGTTGTCTTTTGGCGATCCGATTGTGCGTCGTCGCGATGGAGCATTCGCTTATCATTTAGTTGCCGTGGTTGATGACGCAGCGAGTGGCGTGACCCGAGTGGTGCGCGGCCGCGATATTGCGACGAGCACGGCGACGCAGGTTGCGCTGCAGCAAGTATTGGGTTTACCAACGCCCCAGTACCGTCATCATTTTTTATTATTGGAACAGCGGGAGCGTAAATTGGCAAAATTACACGGTTCCATTGGTTTGCCGGTATTGCGTCAGTTTTACGATGCCCAAACATTGTGTGGATGGCTGGCACATGTGGCAGGATTAGTTCCGGCAGGAACGAAATGTTTGCCGGCAGAATTAGTGCCGCATTTTTCTTGGGGGCGTGTACAAACACAGGATGTTTTAGTGTCATGTACAGGACAGGCATTAGTGGTGGCTCATGACTAATGTTTGGTCTTGGCAAACGGCGAGCGCTCCAGCCGCAATAGCGTTGATCCAGGTTCCTGCTCATAGCGCTTTGATTGACCGTCCTTTACCGCAAGTCGGACAAGCGCGCTTTGCTTGTTTGCGGCATAACGATGGCAGCATAGTTGATGAAGTGGTCGTAACACGACTCAGTGCAGATAGATTGGAAATAGCCTGTCACGGTGGTCCAGGGATGCGCGCGGCTGTTGAAGCGGCATGCGCGAGTTTTGGCTGGAAAGCTGCCGATGTCGGACACGCGAACGAATCTGGATTATGGCAAGCATTAGCACGTGCGAGTTGTCCTGCGGCAGTGGATTGGTTATTGACCCAGGGATTATCCGAACCGCCCTTTCCTAAACAGTTTTTGTTTCGCTTGCCGACGGTATTAATTACGGGGCCAGCGAATGCGGGTAAAAGCACGTTATTAAATGCGTGGTGCGGACACCAACGTGCCTTGGTCAGCGATATCCCTGGAACGACGCGCGATTTGTTGACCGGACAAACTCTGGTGTGTGGGTGGCGACTGGCGCTGATCGACTCTGCCGGACTGCGGTCAGGCGGCGATGAAATAGAACAAGCGGGACAGGCATTGATTGCAGTCGCGCGCAAAACCGCTGATGTGGTATTATATCTGCAACCACCGGGTGATAATGGTGGTGAGGAAGGTGATATCATGATCGCGGGCAAAGCCGATCTACGAACGAATTACGACGGGTTATGTTGGTCTGCTCAGGGTATTCCTGGTTCAAGCGCGCAAACCTTACTTGATGCGCTTGGCGTGGCGGTGCTCACTCGTTTGCGGTTGCCTACGATGCGCGCAGTTGCCAGTTGAGCCTGACTATTATCAATCACAGTGCAGCGCATGGCTAATCATTATCTCGACTGGAATGCCACGGCCCCATTAGCGTCCGCTGCCCGTGCGGCGTGGTTGGCGGCGTACGAGGAATCGTGGGCCAATCCTGGTTCGGTGCATGCACCCGGACAACGTGCGCGGCATAGCGCCGATCAAGCCAAAGCGAGTTGTGCGCGGTTGCTCGGCTGCAAATCCCATGAATTAGTGGTGACTAGTGGTGGGACGGAAGCGAATGCCCTAGCGATTCATTCTGCCACGTTCGGACAGTCATTAGCTGCAGACGCGGTGTTAATGTCGGCTATCGAACATAGTTCTGTACAGCGAAATGGTGAAACGGTTTCTGCGGTGCGTTTGCCGGTCGATGGGTGTGGACGGCTAGCGGCAGAAACGGTCCGCTCAGCGGCTTCACCATCAACGCGTTTATTTTGTATTCAATTTGCAAATAACGAAATCGGCGTGTGCCAAGATGTGCCTGCTTTAGTTGCTGCAATACGTGCGGTAGCACCACAAGCTCGGGTATTGCTCGATTGTGCGCAGGGAGCTGGAAAGACCCCGCTGAATCTCGCGGCTCTTGATGTTGATTTTGCCAGCATTGCGGGGCACAAATTTGGTGCGCCGAAAGGTATCGGCTTATTGTATGTCAAAAATGGTATTCGTATCGCGCCATTGCTCTTTGGTGGCAAACAACAGCAAGATCGTCGCAGTGGTACCGAAGATGTTGCGGGATTAGTCGCGTTGCAAGCGGCTTTAGAATCAGCTTTGGCACATGGCGAAGAAGAAGGCATTCGTCAGCGCATGTTATTAGAAAGCGCTTTTGCTCGGATCGCTTTAGCTTTGCCCAAAGTTCAATGGTTAGCGCACGCTGCTCAACGTTTACCAAATACATTGAGCATCGTGCATCCGGGCGTGATTAATGGTGCGTTAGTTATGCGTTTAGATTTAGTCGGAGTTTCCGTTTCAACCGGTTCCGCTTGTATGGCTGCCAGAGGTGAACCAAGCCACGTGATCGCAGCGCTGGGGATCGATTCATCCCTGGCTAAAAGCGTTATTCGCGTTTCCATCGGCCCGGATACCGTCGCCGAAGATCTCGATGCTTTCGTAAACGCCTACATCAGCGAAGTGAAAGCGATGACCGCGGGAAACTAATTTTACACGAGAATGTCGTGAACGACGTGGCCGAAAACGTCGGTTAAACGGAAGTCACGGCCTTGTGTGCGGTAGGTTAGTTTCAGGTGGTCGATGCCGCACAGGTGTAACATCGTGGCGTGAAGATCGTGGACACTGACGGGTTTATGGACAGCCTTGTAACCGAGTTCGTCGGTTCCGCCGTAGCTGGTACCGCCCTTAATGCCGCCTCCGGCAAGAGCGACCGAAAAGCCTAAAATGTGATGATCACGTCCACTACCTTGGCCCATGGGGGTGCGACCAAATTCACCGCCCCACAGAATTAGGGTATCGTCTAATAAACCGCGTTCTTTTAGGTCCATAATTAATGCTGCACTGGGCTTGTCGGTTTCGCCTGCGGCGATAGGTAAATCTTTTTCAATATTTCTGTGATGATCAAATGCACGGTGATAGAGCTGAATAAAACGCACACCGCGTTCCGCCATGCGTCGGGCGAGTAAACAATTACTGGCAAATGTACCATCACCTGGTTTTTCGATGCCATAGCGCTCGAGAGCAGCTTTTGGTTCTTTGCTAAAATCAGTGAGATCAGGCACCGATGACTGCATACGGTAAGCCATTTCGTATTGACTGATGCGCGTTTGAATCTCTGAATCATGGAGACGTTCAGCGAGCAAACCATTCATGCGATTAATTTCATCAATGACGCCACGTTGCGTTGGCGCATCAACACCTGCTGGATTAGCGACGTAATGCACGGCATCGCCTTTCGATTGGAATTGAATACCTTGGAAACGGCTAGGTAAAAATCCGGCAGACCATTGGCGTGCGGATACCGGTTGTGCACCACCACCTTTTCCTTGCGAAGTCATTACGACGAAGCCTGGGAGGTTTTCTGTTTCAGCGCCTAAACCATACAACATCCACGAGCCCCAACTTGGACGTCCTTTAATGATGGAGCCGGTGTTCATAAACGCATGCGCGGTGTCGTGATTGATTTGTTCCGTGTGCATCGAACGGATAATACACAATTCATCGGCGATGGAGCCTAAGTGAGGAAAAAGCGTGGATATTTCTTGGCCTGATTTCCCATATTTTTTAAATTCTGTAAATGGGCCGCGTGCTTTGAGTTCCGAATTTTGTAATTGTGCTAATTGTTGACCTTTGGTGAATGAATTAGGAAATGGTTTACCATCAAGTGCTTTTAATTCTGGCTTAAAATCAAAAGTTTCTAAATGCGAAGGTCCGCCCGCCATGCACAAATGGATAATGCGCTTGGCTTTGACCGGTGTGTGTGGCTTGGTGATAATGCCACGCCACCGTTCATCAGCGGTGGCGTGATTTGCGAGCAGCGAACCAAGCGCAATTCCGCCTAGACCGCACATGGATTTAGTCAAAAAAGCGCGGCGCTGTAGGGCTTGCGATACTTGTTCATTGATAGACATGGAGAACTCCAACTGGGTAGGTAATAAATAAAAACGGTTACAGTGAGCTTACAGGCGAGTAATGGTTTCGTGTAGGTTCAACAAAACGCGGCATAATTGCGTCCAGGCAGCGACCTCACCACGTTGGTCTTCGGCCGGCAGCGGCGCGAGGCCGGTACGCAGGAGCATTTCTGCTTCTTTTGCATTCAGGGTGTAATGTTGGCGTTGCTTGCCGAGAAACATTAACAGCGGCCCGCTTTCTTCTGCCGTGGGCACACGTCCTAATACGGTTTGAAATGCATGCGATAATCGTTGTTGATCAGTGGTGGCACTGGCGATGACGCGCACGGCCCAGGCGCGTGCGGCTTCTACAAAGGTGGGATCGTTTAGTAACGTCAAAGCTTGTTGTGGACTATTTGCTTGAGTACGGAAGACAGCGCATTCATCACGCGAAGGTGCATCAAAATTAGCGAGCATCGGATGCAAAAAGGTGCGTTGCCAGTGCATATAAAGGCCACGGCGATATTGTTGATCGTTAGTGTCGGCGATGTAATCGCGGCCCGGGAATTGTAGATTAGCGTAATAACCAGGTGGTTGATAAGGTTTCACGCTAGGGCCACCCACATCACGAACTAATAATCCACTCACGCTTAGCGCATTGTCGCGAATAAATTCCGCGTCTAAACGTCGTGGTGATTGCATAGCGCGCAAACGATTTGCCGGATCTTTCGCCACGATTTCAGCACGCTGAACGGACGATTGGCGGTACGTGTTACTCATGACAATTTGTTTGACCAAGCGCTTCACATCCCAGCCATGTTCACGGAAATCCACGGCGAGCCAGTCCAATAATTCACGGTGCGATGGCCATTCACCCTGCATGCCAAAGTCATCAACCGTCGCACATAAACCAACACCCATTAATTGTGCCCAAACACGGTTAACAAAAACCCGTGAGGTCAATGGATTGTCAGCGGAAGTAAGCCAGGTTGCTAAATCTATGCGGTTAAGCCGCCGTTTATCATCATTTTTTATCTGCTTGAGAAAGCCGGGGGCACTGGGGGCGACTTCTTCACCACTTTCATCTTGCCAATTTCCGCGAGGTAAAACGCGTACGGTCACCGGTTCCCACGCTTCGGTGATTGGTGTCATGGCTTTGCCTTCGCGACATTCTTCTCTTTCCATATCAAGCATTGTGATGCGTTGATAAGCGGCGGCATCGAACGCCGTGCTCGACAGGAACGCAGTCGCAAAAGTGGGATCCGTTATTTTGGCACCCGTGGTTAAACGTGCGATTTCTTTTGCGTCAAATATGCCAGTCGATAAATGGCTGGGCACTAATGGTGAAACCGCAATGCGGAAACTCTGGAGATCATTTTTACTAAGCACGAGTTCGAATTTATCTCCTTCGGTAATACGTACGGGATGATCGAGAACAAAGACGGCCGAAGCCGCCGTCTTCGCTTGTTCATTCGACAAGACCCAGCCATTGCGTAGTCCCAAAATAGCTGAGCCACTCTTATACTGGGTCATTTTACTAGTCGCATCTCCGATGCGATAACCAACGGAACGCGCTTTTTTACTGCCTTTAACCAGATGATTTATCTTGATGCGAATCGAGGGTTTGTCTTTTGATTTTTCGTCGAATAAAGCCGAGCCATTTTTAACCTGTGCTAATTCTATGCGTACGGCAGCGATCCAACCAGCCGCGTTGGTGAGCGGTAAAGTCACATCACTATCGCGTTTGGCGGTTATTAATGGGGTACCATCCGCTTCTAAATTGTAACCAGCCTTGTCATCAGCTGGAATCGCTGGAGTTAATCGTTGCCAGCCATCGGCGTGTTTTCCAAAAAATGTCTTTAATTCAGTGCGCCAAGCTTGGATTGCTTTTGCATCGTGTTTTTCTATCGCTTTCAATGCGATGGTCTGTGCATCTTGCTGGAGTTTCTCTAAGCGTTTTTGTAAATAGGGGCTGGCGACTTCGATTTCTGGTGGGAATGGATAGTCATTATTGAATCCATTGAGGTCAGGATTTCTTGTGTAATTGTAATCGGCGTAGACTCCCCATTGCCGAACATCGGAAAAAAAGGAGGCAAAGCGATAGAAGTCTTTCGCCGCCCAGGGATCATATTTGTGATCATGACATTCACAGCAGGCCAGGGTCGAACCGAGCCATGCTCCGCCTAACGTGCGTACTCGATCGGCGGCATACTTTGCTAAATATTCTTTTGGCTGTGCTCCACCTTCGCGCGTCATCATGTTCAAACGATTGAAACCAGAAGCGACGCGCGAACTGATGTTGGCATCGGGTAATAAATCACCCGCGATTTGTTCTGCCGTAAAGCGATCAAAGGGGATGTTGCGATTAAACGCGTCGATGACCCAATCTCGATAGGGGAAATTATTTTGATTTTGATCGCCGTGAAATCCAACCGTGTCAGCGAAGCGCACCGCATCCAACCAGGGCACTGCCATGCGTTCGCCATAGTGTGGTGAGGCAAGCAAAGCATCGATCATTTTTTCATACGCGGTGTCGGATTTATCTTCAACAAATGCAGCAACCGCAGTGGGATTGGGCGGTAGGCCAGTCAAATCTAAACTGGCGCGTCGTATCAGCGTAGCGCGATCGGCGGTTGGTGAAGGTGCAATTTTTTCCGCGGTAAGGCGGTGGTTAATAAACGCATCAATTGGTTGTTTGCCCCAGGCGGCGTCGGCACTTGTTGGAATTGGGGTTTTGACTGGGGGTAAATAAGCCCAGTGCGGTTCGTATACTGCACCTTCAGCGATCCAGCGTTCTAATATTTTTTTCTGAGCTTCATTTAATTGACGTGGCGCATCTTTAGGCGGCATCACATCGTCTTCATCAGTTGTGTGAATGCGTTTGATTAATTCACTCTCTGCTGGTTTACCAACCACGAAGGCTTCTTTGGCGAGCGCGAATTCACGATCGTCTAAACGTAATTTCCCTTTGAGATTGTCCTTGTCTGGTCCATGACATTTAAAACAGGTATCAGATAATATTGGTCGCACGTCGCGGTTATATGATAACGGTTCAGCGGCGTAGGTTGGCAGAACAAGTGAGGCGATGAGCACAAAAGAGCGGAGAGACAGCATGGATAAATTCCCATCAAAGCGATTATGGTAGGCCAGCACTGATTGCTTGCGCTTCGGCTTGTTTAGAATTAACCGAAGGCCAACAAATACAAGGAAGATACTGAATTGTTGATTGATATTTTATTGTGGTGACGTTGTCACCACTGATCAGAAATGTTTAGCGCAATGCGATCAATAACTTTACATCGCGGGAAAAAAAGTGGCCATTAACTACGTAGAAAATTGTCCAATAAACACAAACCAGCACTTCCGCTTTTTTCTGGGTGGAATTGCACGGCGATTAATGATCCGCGACGCACGCTGGCACAAAAGCGACCGCCATGATCACAGGTTGCTAACGGCGCAATGTTCGTTGTCGGGGCGCAGTAATAACTGTGTACAAAATAAAACGGGGTTTCATTTGTGATTCCCTTCCAAATGGGATCGGGCTGTTCCCAATGTACCGGATTCCATCCCATGTGTGGCACTTTGATCGTGGAATCGGTTGGTTGAAAGCGCGTTACGGCACCTGGAATAACGCGCAAACAAGTGACGCCACCGTCTTCTTCGCTGCGGTCAAATAATAACTGCATGCCAACACAAATACATAATAGTGGATTGCCCGCAGCAATTACGGTTGCCAATGCCTGATCTAATCCAGCGGCACGTAAATTAGCCATGCAACTTTCAGCCGCACCAACGCCAGGGAATATAACTTTGTCCGCTTGGGCGATGACCTGTGGGTCAGCGGTGACCGTGGCAGATTGGCCTAAATGCGCCAAGGCACGTTGTACGGAGGTGAGATTACCAGCTTGATAGTCAATGATCGCGACGCGCATGGTCGCTAGCGTAGAATGGCAAAGCGTTTGGCAAAGTGGGTAGCTCGCGTTTGCCTGCGGCGGGTGATAAAAGGTAAAATGTGGGGTTATTTCATGCTAGGAACTCATGTTGGAACAATCCCTAAAGGCGCTGACAAAATGAGTCCCGAAAAGCAGCGACAAAATTGACTTAGGATTACCCCATATGACGGGATTCTTTCACGCCTTTTGATTCGGTATTCGAGGTGATTCCGGGGCTTGGCATAACGACACTGTGCGATGCAGTATCACTGGGACCTTTGCACAACAGTTGCTGGTTAACGACCTTTCGCGATATTTTCGCACCATGCATGGCGTAGAACATAAATCAGGATTATTTGCTGTCGGCCTAGTCATTTCATTGATGATAAGCAGTGGATGCGTGGGGCCGGAGCGTAGCTCTGCAAACAATTCAGCTACCTACTCATCAACTGGCTTAGCAACGGGTTCATCAGCTGGCATAGCACCAGGTTCTGAAACTAGTTCTGGAACTCCTCCGGTAACCCCTCCGGAAATTCGTCCGGAAATTCGTCCGGAAACTAGCATAGTAAACAGTACAGCTCCGCGTGGTCGTGTGTTCTCAACCGACGCAACACTGACGGATCCTGCGTGGACAGCTGCCGAACTGGCAAAGCCGATTGCGGTTCGCCGTCTGCAAGCAACTCAACACACCAGTATGAATATCATTCGTTTAGCTGGTGCTGAACAACCACATATTCATCGTAATCATGATTTAATCGTGATTGTTTTACATGGAACCGCACGTCTGCATTTGGGAAATCATGTGATGGAAGTTCGTTCGGGAGATATCATGGAAATTCCACGTGGTGTCGTGCATTGGGCAGAAAATACAGGATCTGAAGCGAGTGAAGTTTATGCGATATTTTCTCCGCCTTATGATGGTTTAGATAACATTCCTGTTCCACCTGTCCCTTTGCCACCGCCATAATTTGAGGTAATGCATGTCAATTCGATCTCTGTCCCTGGTGCTCTTGGCATTCACACTAGCCAGTACATTAAGCAGTTGTGGTGGCGGTGGGCGAAGTCAAATCATTGCTCCTGGGATTGATAAGCGCACGATGGAATGGACAGCCGAAGAGCAGAAGCAAATATTCTCATTTAAGAAATTACATTCTGCTGCAGGCACGAGCACCCATGCCATGCGTTTGGCTGGTCGTTCAGACTCGCGTGTTCACGATCACCATGATATGACCGTCGTTTTACTTGCGGGACGAGCTGATATTCGCTTGGCAGGTAAATGGCATACGGCAAGCGCGGGTGACATTGTCGAAATACCACGTGGCTCTATTTATGAATTAGATCAATTGGGTAGCGAGCCAGTTGAATGTTATGTTATTTATTATCCACCCTACGATGGCAAAGATCTTCGCTATATTAAAGGGAAATAATGAGAGACGCGATTATTTAAATTCGGTATTCGAGATACACGAGGTCGAGCCAGCGTCCGAATTTAAAGCCGACTTCGTTCAGCCGACCGGCACTGGTAAATCCTAAAGCACGGTGAAGCGCGAGACTTGGTTCCTGATCACCTGAAATAGCAGCGATGACGCGATGGTGCCCAATGGCGCGTGCGCGCGCGAGTAAATCTAGCAATATCGTCCGGCCCAGGCCACGGCGATGGAAGTCGTGATGTACATAAACGGATTCTTCCACGGTATGACGAAATGCCGCGCGTGGATGGTAGGGTGACAACGATCCCCACCCAACCACTTTGCCCTCAATCTCCGCCACCGTCACGGGGTGCAATTTACCATGCGCTGTGAACCAAGCTAATCGTTCGGCGTCCGTGCTCGGTTCGCTCTGATAAGTAGCTGTCGAGTATAAGACTGAGTACGAATAAATATCATTAATCGCAGACAGGTCGGCCGGTGTTGCTAAGCGCAGGAGGGTGGTGGTCATGGATTGCGATGTCGTCGGATGGTTTCTTTGAGTGCTTATGGCTGCGATTTATTGAGTTACCTAAAAAGAAACAAATCGAAAATGGTTTACTAAGCGAAAAACAAACCCACCACGGAGCGGTGGGTTTGTTTCCTTACTTGTCTTCATTCGGCTACGATTAATGCGGTATTGCATAAGAGCAGAAAGAGGAAGGGGTTCACATCACGCATTTTCCGCCTGCGCATGCAGGATCCAATTCCACGCGGCCGGTATTGTCGATGGTTTCTAACATTAAGGTGTAGTCGACGGGAATGTATTCACGCTTGAGATCTTCCCATAACTTACAGTTATGGACGCGTTTTAAGCAATAGGTCATGCGTCGTAGATCGCCGCCGAAATAGTTTTTCGCAAATTTATGCGACCGACGAACCCAGTCTTTTTGCCGTAAGAGTTTGGTGACTTGTTCGCGCAATACTTCGAGATCTTGCGATCCGTCGGTTTTAAGTGGCGGTAATTCCAAGGATTTTCCGGTACCCATGGCGCAGGCGCAGGCTCCCCATAAGTCGTCGTCGAAAGCGTGTAGGCCATCAACGATTAATCCTGATGCGAATAAGCTGCCAACGTCGTATTCTTTGAGAATTTC
>SYDV01000153.1 GCA_005801395.1 Planctomycetia bacterium
ATTATTGCGAATAGGGCCAAGATGAAATTGCTGCACCCACCCCTTCGCATGGTCCATTAATGCGCCTTCGTATAACATCGCCGCTTTGAAGCGCTCTTGCTCTTGTTCATCGAGCGCTGAGCCACCGCGAATACGAGTAAAAGCGCTTCGTATTTGTAGTTCCGTATAGTTCGCTGCGGGGATTGTTTCTAAACCATGATCCGATAAGCGACAGCCATTACCATGGAAAAAATCATGCCGCTTTTTCAAGGCTTCTAAAAAATGATCAAAAGATTTAATGTCGGTCTTTGATGCTTCAGCCAATTTATCTACCCAAGCATTAAAACGTTCCGGCGAATCTACCGCCGCTGCTTTATCTGGCCGCCAAGTAGGTCGCATTTGCACGGTAAATCCGCTTTTTGCCACCGCGCGATGATGTTTCAGTGAATCCGTGGGATCATCTGTCGTGCACACTACTTTGACGTTCATCTGCTGCATGATACCACGCGCCGAAAAAGCGTCGGTTTTCAATTTTGCATTACAATCATCCCAAATTGATTTCGCGGTTGTTGGATCCAATAGCCGATCATTAATCCCAAACGGGCGATTTAATTCTAAATGCGTCCAGTGGTATAAAGGATTACGCAAACACATGGGCACAGTCGCTGCCCATGCTTGGAATTTTTCCCAATCACTGGCATCACCCGTAATCAATCGTTCGTTGACACCATTCGAACGCATTCCACGCCATTTGTAATGATCGCCTGCTAACCAAATTTGAGTCAAATTAGAAAAACGTGTGTCTTCGGCGACGTGTTCTGGCGGTAAATGGCAATGGTAATCAATAATTGGCTGAGACGCCGCATAGTTGTGATAGAGCTCTTGCGCCCAGCGTGTATTCAACAAAAAATCGCGGGTAATAAAAGCTTCTTTTGCACGAGTTGGCATTGGGAGTCCTTACGGTGTTCAGGCAGCTATCATTGTTGTGCTGCGTCGATCTCAAGCTGCCGAGTTCGACAAAAACCTGCACGCACCGCAACTGCGGGCTCGCTTGGATGCGTTTATTTTACTCCGGCAGGCATCCATGTGCTTCCCCTTGATCACATGAAGTGGAACTAGCTGACATGCCGCTTGAACGCAAACAACTCCATGCCGTTGCGGGCTCATCAGATGTGGCAAAACGAAAAATCACACCTGACCGTGCCCATTTCACCTCATCAAGGCCCACAAACCGGGGCATCGTGCGGTTGCGTGACGTGAACTGTCCCCCTAGAGTGCCGCGACCTTGAGGAGAGTGGACATGAACGATGTTCCTGGCGCAAACGGCAAAACCCCTGATGCGAAAGCCGAATTGCCCAAACCAGACGCGGCGGTCGTGCCGACCGTTGGCGATAAGCCGATGGACGAATGGAAGCCAGAGCCACGTCAGTGGACCTGGAAAGATCTTTTCACGGCGCCGATGTTGGCCTTCAAACCAAAGTGCATGATCATATCAGCATTGACCTTGCTGGGTATTACGGCCTGGATGTGGACCTGTGATGAGTACCTCAATTTTTCCGATAGTGGTGCCATCGCCCAAAGCGTGATGGAATGGGTCCAATATACGGTCGCGATTATTATTTTTAGTTTAGGCGCCAGCTTGGTCGCGGTATTCCTCAAGGCCGACTTGCTTGATGATGAATTCCTCTCCCTGAGCGAAGCCTTAGCACAATACAAAACACGAATCCTCCCTGCCGTGCTCGTACCGTTGTTTTTGATGTGTTTAATGGCTGGCGTATATCTGGGTTTGGTTTATTTACCGGTGGTCGCTAGCTCAATTGAGATTGTTGGACCGCTATTTTATGCAATTTTATACCCACTCATCTTCCTCTTCTCACTGTTTGTCATCATTTTAACGATCGCCGTTTGGCTCAGCGTCTTTGTCTTCCCCGCTATTATTGCCATTCGCAAGCATGGTTGGTTTGACAATGTCGTCGACACCATTGAGGCGGTCGGCACCAAGCCCCACGTTTTGTTTGGCAGTTTAATATTATCCGGCGTGATGATGACCGTCTGTTTATACATTGGCCTAGGTAGTATTGCACAACTTAAAGACCAAAGTCGTTATTTACCAGCCAGCTTTAAAGAAGCTGTACTTACGACAGAAAAAGGCGCGTCTGATTTTTATGCGTCTGCTATGTTGAATAAAGTTGATCAACATGTCTTACGTCATGTACCCTTTGCTGATACCGTCAGCAATAATCCACATCACAAAATCAACGTTTTTGCAGGCAAGAGTGAGAACTGGTTTTATAATAATTTTACTGGGCCCGTTGCTGGTATCTGGCAAATAATTCTACAAGCCTTGATCCTTGGTTATGTGCTGAATTTATTCATCAGCGGCGGAATGCTGACCTATTTAGTCGTGCGCGAAGATGATTATTGGGATGACGAAGATTTAGAAGATCTCGACAAGCTCGCCAAAGAATTGGAAGAAGAAGCCAAGCGCGACCAAGGCTTGAGCCCAACTCCTGACGCAAAACCTGCTGAAGCAGCGAAAGCCGAAACGACAGCGCCGAAACCAGACGAGTCACCAAAAGCGTAAGCTCAGCTCGTTTCAATGTAGCAGATTTCAACTGATAACACCCACCGCCATACGGTGGGTGTTATTGTTTTAACTTTTCGCGCTTCACGATTTAGCCACGCCAGAGCGATCGGCGTAATCCATAAAGATATTCCACGTCGCCAAACCTAGTGGCAAAATATTCTGTAAAATTCCAACGCTATCTGGATTTCCAAAGGTAAAATACGCCAACGTCATGGCAGCACCGACCAAACTCATCCACCAAAATGATGTCGGTAAATGCGTCTGTCCGGTCCGTTTCCGAAACCACACCTGTAACCCCCAACGCAGAGCAAAGCAGAGACCGCCAGTCCAACCGATGATGGTCCAGGTAGAAATGCTCATTGAGCCAATGGCAAACAAATCGGCGTGTAAGTTCATGGCGAGCAGTCTGCCATTACTCTCCACCGGCTAAAATAGAGAACTTCACCTGATGAAATCTACATCCAACCAGCGCGTGTTACCGTTTCACACCTTCCACCACGCCACAGTACACCAACGTTGGAATTACTTCACTCGCAGTGATCAATCCGGATTTTTTCAACATCGTTCGGTATTCAGCCGTGCTGTAATTACGACCTTCAGTAATGGTAAATAACATGGCTGAGAATAACGCGACGCCTAATGGCCCATCCAGATTATCATTCAATAGCGCATCATGAATCAATACGCGACCGCCAGATGGCAAGGTAGCGACCAAGCGATCAAGCAACGCTTGGCATTCCGGTACGTCCCAATCATGTAAAACATTGGATAATAAAACGCAGTCCGCTTTCGGCACTTGGTCAGCAAACATATCTCCACCAACACACGTGGTGCGATCGGCAACGCCATGGACGGCAGCCAATTCCAGAACCACTTTTAAAACCTCTGGGCGATCCCAAACAATTAATTTAAGTTTTGGATTTTGTTTGAGACAGGCAATTCCGTAAAGGCCAGAACCACCGCCAACATCCAACAGCGTTTCTACGCCGTCCAGCCGTAAACGACGTGCTAAAACCGGTGCGACATTGCGAGCACGACTAGCCAACGCCATCGTTAAACGACGTGCACTGGCCTCTTGATCCATCGCAGAGTCCATGCCTGCGCGAAAAATAAACGCCGCGCCACCATGATCGACATCAAACCCTTTTGGTTTATTAGCGCGCAGTCGTTCCACGATCGCCAAAACGCCAGGATTTTCTGCCGATAATCCCAGGTAATCATCGATCGCAAATTGACCACCAGAAACTAAATGTTCTTGCGCGAGCTCGCTCAGCGCAATTTTTCCATCTTGCTCCAGCAGCATACCCATAGCCATTAAAGCGGTGAATAGCACATGCGCTGGACGTTCGGCTAAACCTACCGCCGCGCGTAATTCAATAAAATTCAATGGTCCCTGCACTAAGCGATCAAACACTTTAAAGTGCACGCTCGCGGCAATCAGCAACTCACTGCCTATATGGGCACGATGCAGATCAAAAA
>SYDV01000154.1 GCA_005801395.1 Planctomycetia bacterium
GTGCATATCAGCGAAAATGACCGCAGCACCCCAGGCAAAGGCCAAATCAATTGGGATGAAACCTTTGATGCGCTCAAGAAAATTAAATACGATGGCTGGCTCACCATCGAAGCCTTCGGCCTGTCGCTACCAAAACTCGCCGCCGCCACCAAAATCTGGCGTCGCATGTTCGACACCGAAGAAAAGCTGGCCAGCGATGGACTTAAATTCATGAAAAAAGAAGTTGCTAAGCGCTGGAAAAAATCCGCTGGGAAAAAGAAGAAGTAATTCGCTGGTCAGAAAAATAACCACCTAATGAAAAAGGCCGCATGACTATGTCATGCGGCCTTTTTTCATGGCTCAAAAAAACCTCGGCGAATTTCGCCGAGGTTTTTTTTACTGTTCAGCTATGCGTACAATTAATGTGCACCGCCACCGACCACAGCAGGCTTGTAACCACCTTTGCTGCGGAAGTAGAGCAGAATGCCCAGATAGCAAATAAACATAAAGAACGGCAGGATAGAAACTTTTTGTAATGTCGCTTGTTGAACGCCAGGTTTAACATCAGCAACCACTTTTTGTTCTTCAGGAGTTGCTGCCGCTAATTTGACTTCATCAACTGCATTATAAGCGCCGAGAAGACTGGTCTTTTCAACCATGACTTTCGCGTGCACTTCTGCCGACTTGGCTTTTACACTGCTATCAAGCGTCGTATCGACCATGTTACCGAGTAACATCGCACCAATCACACCCACGCCAAGCATACCAACGCCACCCATGGCATTGAGCGTTAATGCACCGCCCTTGGGGCATTGTTCAGCAACCACACCAAGCATGGTTGGCCAGAAGAATGTTTTACCAACAGCGTACAGCGTTGCTGCTGCAAAGGCCATAACGGCACTTTCAACGTGCGATAAGGCAATCAAACCAAGTGCGGCGAGTACCGAGCACATGGCCAATAAACCAACTGGCGAAAGTTTATGGATAATTGGTCCCGAGCAAAAGCGCAGGATCATCATTAACAGCGAGGTGTAGAGCAATACGTAAAGGCCATTACCCTTAAGTACTGGCGCCATGAGCGCGCTTACCCAACTATCGACACCTAATTCAGTGGTGGCTAATGGAACCATGATGAGCAATAAGAGAATAAATAACGGACGACCAAATGATTTAGTCACCGCAAACATCGCCACGGCAGCAACCGCGGCAACAATGGTACCAATCATCATCGGAGAAGTCGCATGGAACGCCGAGCGAGAAAATTCTACGGCCATCAACCAAACGATAATAAACGCACCAATCGCACCAACTTCCTTCAACATGTCATTGTACGAACTACCAGCCGCGACGCGTTCATTTACTGGGAATTGCTGTCCAGCCAAAATGATCACGTAAATGACCGCTGGGATAGCGAGCAAGTACATTTTGCTCTGCCAAGCCATTTCGGCTGGTAAGCTGAGCGCCAAAATACCAGCGATCACCATGCCGCCCGGCCAACCAGCGTGCAGAATATTGAGCCAACGCGATTTGTCGTTCTTAAATTGAGTGGCAATAACTGGGTTAATGTAGGCTTCGACCGTACCATTTCCGAGCGCCACCACGAAATTTGCCCAGTAGAGACCTTCGTAACTGGTTGCTGTCACGGTCATGATCAACGAAATCATGTGACAAGCAAAACCGAAGAACATCGCCGTTTTATAGCCAATTTTATCAATAATGAGACTGAAGATGATAATGCTGATCGCGAATGGCCACAAACCTACACCAAACAATTCACCTTGTTGAGTAGCGGAGAAGTTAAATTCTTTGGCCCATCCATCCATTAAGAAAATACGCAGGATAAATCCAAACGCCGTGGTTATTAAGGCGATAAAACAGCCCCAGAAGAGCATTTTATCAGATTTCGGAACTAAACTCATTGGGAAGACTCCTGAGTTGCTGATGGTGAAAAAGACAACGGCCTTACCAAACACGGTTTGCGCGGTTAGCCGAAATGGAGGCGGGTTTGTATTCTGGTCTTTCCAAATTGGAAGCCCTGCCATTACCCTCTGCGGGGGCCTAAAATACCTAATACCTGGATTTTTGACGCCTGATTTAGGGGTTTTTGGCGCCTACCATGGCTAGGCGGCCAATAGCAGGCAATTTGCCAACTAACGGTTTCAAGTAAGGAATAAGTTTCTCTGAAACCACGTCATTGCCGGCTTCGTTCAGCCATTCGCGCGGCATATGTTTAGTGTCTTTAGCCACGGTGTTGAGCGGCGTGATGAAAGTTTCAACACCATAGGCATTGCCTTCACCAGTCCGTTTGAAAGCAACTGAGCCACTAATGGTACCCGCAAGAGCCGCACGTACGGCAGCATGTCCAGCCAGCCGCGCTTCAGCTGCGTCGACTTCACTAACCACGCCTGGGAAGCAGCGCTGTAAGTAGCCAAAGGTGTCCGCACGAATGCGATGTTTAACTCCAGGTTGTGCTTTGCTTAAATACGTTTTGAGTTGAGCTGCCAAATAATCGCCCAAAGCACCAGAACCAGATAATTGTTTATTACCGTGACTGTCGACTTCTCCCAAATCAATAATATCAGCGCCGCCGATGCCATGAATACCTTCGCTAACCGCAACCACACATCGACCTAAGCGTTGATAGACTTTCAATACATCATGACCGAATTGTGCCATCGAAAAGTCTGTTTCTGGGCAATAAATCAAATGCGGGCCGTCGTCTGGAAATTGGCGAGCCAACGCTGATGCGGCGGTTAACCAACCGGCATTGCGACCCATCACAATATTAATTTTAATGCCACCCAGTGAACGATTATCCAAGTTGTCACCCATGAAAGCCTGCGCGACAAATTTCGCCGCGGAACCAAATCCTGGGCAATGATCCGTTACGCGCAAATCGTTATCGATGGTTTTCGGGCAGTGAATACAGGTCAATTCATAACCGTCAGCATGCGCCATTTCATTGATAATATGCGCTGTTTCTGCGGTGTCGTTACCACCAATGTAAAAGAAATAACGCACGTCAAATTCTTTGAAGCGTGCTAATACTTTAGCACAAACATCCGGCGTAGGCTTTAATCGTACTGATTTTAATGCTGCCGAAGGAGTGCCAGCGACAATTTCTAAGTTGGCGGGATCTTCTTTGGTGAAATCACAAAAATTACCGTCTAAAATGCCCTGAATCCCACGTATCGCTCCATAGACTTGTTTGAACTTTTCGCGGTGCTTCAGCACTTCTTGTGCAACCCCGATTAATGTTTGATTAATGACGGCGGTAGGACCGCCTGATTGACCGATAACGACATTACCTATTGCTGGCATAGAAGATTCCTTTCGGGGTGGCGCTTTATGTAGTCCACTTACCCGACAGCAAGCCTGGAGACGTCCGAAAGACTTGTCCTCCAGGTCCTCTTCTGACCTTGCGGACCTTACAACTCTCAACGCTAGCCAGACGACGACACGCTGACACACTCCCGCCCATGTTCTTGAACCGTATCCTTTGGTTGCTCTGCCTTTGCTGTGTTCTGCCCGGACTCAAAGCCGCAGATACACCTACCTCTACCACGCCTGCTGCGACTCCTGAATCAGTGATCGAAACAAAAAAAGCCGAGGCAACGACGGCTGCAACCAAGCGCATCGCTTACATTAAAATTGAAGGCGTTATTGATCCTGGAAAATCTCGTTACTACCAACGAGCGATGGATCAGGCCATAGAACAAAAGGTTGATGCTGTCGTCGTTCACTTAACCACCCCAGGCGGTCGCCTTGATAGTGCGATAGAAATTACCAAAGCCGCATTAGCCGTTCCTGAAGGCGGCCCGTTAACCGTTGCCTATGTTGATCGCGAATCCTACAGCGCCGGTTCTCTCATCGCTTATGCGCATAATCGCGTTTATTTAACGAATGTCGCCACGTTGGGTGACATCGGTGTTATTTTCGTCGGGGCCGATGGAAAAATGGAATATGCACCGGAAAAAGCAGAAACCGTCGCGCGCGCCATGTTGCGTTCGGTAGCACAAAAAAATGGTTGGAGCGAAGCCAAACTCCTGAAAATGACGGCCCGAAATCAAGATTTATATCGTTTCGATTTACCTGACGGTCCTGTCTGGGTCATTGAAGATGATTTACCGCGTTTTCTTGCAGATCATCCCGACGTTAAAGACGACAAGAAAATACTCATCCTGGGTGAAGATCGACTCTTAAGCTACACGCACCAAGAAGCACTCGCAGATGGTATGGCTACAGGAATCGTAAAAGATTTACCCGACCTCTACCGTACTTTAGGTGGCGATCCCTCAACCGTTCTCAACCTAGCCCCCACCTCTACCGAAGAGCTTAGTTGGACACTCGGCAGTTACGCCTCGCTACTCGCGGCATTGGCTGTCCTCTTTATTATCTTGGAACTAAAAACACCCGGCATTGGTCTGTGGGCAACCCTTGCTGGCGTCTGTGGCATCTTATTCTTTATCTGTCAATTTTACATGGAATTAGCGAGTTACCCCGAAGTTTTATTAATTCTCTTCGGCCTCGCTTTGCTGGTGGTGGATTTATTCTTTTTACCAACGGGTGGGATGTTGGCGATGGTTGGCCTGACTGCCGCGATGGTCGGTTTAGTGTTAGCCTTTATGCCTGATTCTACGCAGTTTGCTCCTTCCAGTGAAGGCTGGGGAAATTCGCTCGGCGCGGCATTGGGCAACAGCATTATGGCATTGCTCGTCGCAGTTGGTGGCATAATCGCCTTATTGCTCGCGTTACCTAAACTCGCCGTTGCTCAACGTCTTGCATCCGTTGCCGAAATAACCGCCACCAGTGAGGGCAATGAAAAAGCCGTGGCGATTATTAACCAGAATATTGGTCAACGCGCAGTGGCCCGCAGCGACCTTTCACCAAATGGTTTTATTCACTTGAACGACGAAGAAATGGGTGCTGTCGCGCAACATGGTGAATTTATTAAAGCCGGAACCACAGTGATCATTGTGGACATGCAGTTTGGTGAAGCTGTTGTACGCACCGTTCCCAACGGCACGCCTGATTCGCCAAATACAGCACAGGTGCCAACATGAACAACTGGTGGATCAACCTTGTGCTCAGCGCACAAGAAACAACGACAAACACCGTACAAAAAGCGGCTGACGTCGTGCAGCAAACGGCTGAAACGGCGATTAATGATACCTTACTAGCGATCGTTTTAATTGTCGTCGGGATCGTATTGTTGCTGCTCGAATTTTTAATCGTCAGTTATGGCTTACTGGCGATCGGAGCGCTCTGTTTTGCAATCGCCGGTATTGCCCTGGGATTTAGTGCTTCGCCCGTTGTTGGTTGGGTATTATTTACCCTAACACCCATCATCACTGCCGTGGTGGTGACCTGGGGATTCAGAAGATTACAACGCTCACCATTGGTGCCCAAAGCCGAGATTAATGATGACGCTGGATATCGTCATACCACCGAACAATTAGGCATTTCCATTGGCGCCTGCGGAACATTGGTGACCGACGCCATGCCAACTGGTCGCGCACGATTTGAACAAGGTGAAGTCGACGTCCAAATCATCGGTCGCGCGGCTCTGCGCGGAGAACCCATTATCGTTCGTCGTATTGAAGGCCCAACGGTTTTTGTCGCCCATAACACCGATCCCACAAAATCACCCTAAATACCGATTAACCCTTAATTCTTTTTTCCTAACCAAAGGCAGCATATCATGACCGATTTTTTAGCTAATAACTGGGGGTGGTTAACCTTCGTGATTATTGCAACACCCCTCATCTCCATCGTTGGTTTCATGTGGCTTCGTGCTTGGCAATTGAGCCTTGGCGCATGGCTGAAGGGCGTCCAATTAAACATTGTTGATATACTTATGATGCAATTAAGACGGGTCGATACCACGCTCTTGGTCAATCAATTAATTATGGCAAAACAAAATAATTTAACGGTGGATATCGCCCAATTGTCCGCCCACATGCTGGCAGGTGGTAATATTCGCCAAGTCCTGGCCGCAATGTTGTCTGCGCGCCGTTTTGCCATTCCACTAACCCTCGAACGTGCATGCGCAGTCGATTTAATCGGTCAAGACCCATTAAAATTAATTTCCGAAGCGGTACATGAAGCGGGAAAAATTTCCGTCCCATCCAAGGATAATGGTTTTTCCTCAAGTTCACGCCCAACGGTCAATCCAGCTAGCGTATTGTTGCAAGCAGGCCCAGGGACCAAAGGAATGGTTACTGATCCCCCTTGCCTCACTGCGCGTGTTCGCTTTCCGCAAGGAGAGCTCGACGTCGTCGTGCAATCTAGCAATGTCCCCAAACCTGGCGATCACGTTCGCGTGACCTCAGTTGATGGTTTAACCGTGACGGTTGAGCCTGCGCGCGCTTGAAAACTACATTTCCATTTTCACTCCTCTTTTAATCCATCTTCTTTTATCTCCCCTTAAAGGACATCCCATGAATCCGGTTGAAGCCACTCCACTCATCCAAGGTGCCGTAACCGCCACCGACATCACCTATATTATTGTAGGTGTCGTATCATTATTTTTGATGTTCATATTTTTCATGATCTGGAATGCTTTCCAATTATGGTTGCAATCTATTTTATCGAATGCGCCCGTCGGTTTAGTTTCCATCGTCTTAATGCGCTTTCGTAAAGTTGACCCAGGCGTGATCGTAACAGCACGTATCACGGCGAAAAAAGCCGGCATCGATATTCCAGCGGATAAATTAGAAGGCCATTACATGGCGCGCGGTCATGTTCTTCGCGTAGTGCAGGCCCTCATCGCCGCCAGCAAAGCCGATATTCCACTGACCTTTGATCGCGCGGCAGCTATCGATTTAGCTGGACGTGATGTGCTCGATGCGGTGCAAACTTCGGTTAACCCGAAAGTTATTGATGTGCCACAAGCCGGTCAGGGACAACAAACGGTCGACGGCGTCGCCGGCGATGGCATTCAGCTCAAAGTGAAAGCTCGCGTTACGGTACGCACTGCCATCGAACGTTTAGTCGGTGGTGCTACGGAAAATACGATTATCGCACGCGTCGGCCAAGGCATCGTTTCCACCATCGGTGCGGCAAAGTCGCACATGGAAGTTTTAGAAAATCCAAAGTCGATCAGTAAAACCGTGCTCGATTCCGCACTTGATGCCGGCACTGCCTTCCAAATTTTATCCATCGACATCGCTGACGTCATCGTTGGCGATAATATCGGCGCGCGTTTGAAAACCGACCAAGCTGAAGCGCAAAAAATTATCGCCCAGGCCGAAGCTGAACAACGTCGTGCGATGGCCGTTGCCCGCGAACAAGAAATGGTGGCCTTGGTTGCTGAAAATCGCGCAAAAGTCGTGCTCGCAGAAGCTGAAATTCCGATGGCGATTGCTGATGCCTTCCGCAAAGGAAACGTCGGCGTGATGGATTACTACAACCTACGCAATGTGCAGGCTGATACCGACATGCGTGCGTCAATCGCTAACCCAGATAATAAATCAGAAAAGACGAAATAATTCTTTTCGCTAGGCAGCGATAAACGAATGGTGGTTGGTGCGGCATAACATTCCGCACCAATCACACGTCTTCCCAACCTTGCACCACACAAATTAATTAGGCAGAACACGCTATGGGCATACTTGATGAACTGATCGATTTGGTCAAAGAATCCATGGATGAAGCCAAGCAGCGCCAACAACCAACATCTCAGCCGCAATCGGCTCCGGTCCCACACCGTTCACCAGAAAACATTGAAGCACTCAAACGCACCTTGGCGCAACGCGCGATGAAACAACGCGCTGCCGATGAAGCCGCAATTTCGGTCATCAGCCCTGAAGCCAAAAATCGTGAAAAACTTGAATTGGAACGTGCACGTCTTCGCGCCCAGCACAAAGAAGAAGGCTTAACGAAAGTTACTCATCAACCTGGACACCGAGCCGCGACTTTATTAAAACGCCCAGAGACGCTTAAAGACTTAATAATCCTTAAAGAATTACTCGATCGCCCTATTTCCATGCGCGGTGGCAATCGTCGCTAAATACCGGACAAAAGCGATTCCATCCAAGAATCAGTGATATCGTTAGGCTTAATTTTTCTGCCTAATGGTTACTCATACCAATTCCGAGTCATCTTTGCCTAAACCGAAAGAAGATGAACAAGAGGAACGGAGAAACGGAGGGGAAGACAAGACCGTGGCGAGAGAGAAAACATCGAGATTATCTTGATCTTCCCTCCCTCTTCCTCCGTTTCTCCGTTCCTCCTGTTAATTCATTCTTTTCTAACATCCGGCATGTTTGACTCGGAATTGGTATCACTCTTATTTATCTACGTCTTGATCATTCCATTCTTCGCTTCGTACCAATTCAACGAGCTTCATTTTTCGTTAGCGAAATATTTTTCCACAACAGCCCGATGACGTGGTGCGACGGTTGCCCGCTTAGCATCAGCGGCGGTGGGATCAAAAGCACGCACAGCGGCCCGTTGCGCAGCCGCCTGAATGGCTGGATCAATTTCAGCATCGCGCACTTGTTCCGCGATGGTAACCGACCCATCAGGATTTAATTGCATACCAGCAGGCAGGCCCTCGATACCACCGCCTTTGGTACGCAGGGGATCATCCCAAGCCATGGGTGCATGTCCTGGGCCACGATTAACGCCACCACGACCCGCTTCTTTTCCCTGGCCATTGCGGCAACGCGCTAGCGCTTCTTCAAACCCTTCGCACTCGCCCATTTTACATAATTTTTCACGCTCTTTTTCTAACTCCTTTTTTAAATGTTCACGCAAGGCGTTCAACGCTGCGGGATTTATTTTTTCTCCCTGCCCTGGATGTAACAGTCCTAATTTTTTAACTGCCGCGGCTTGTTCTGGATTCAATGCACCTGCCTGGACGGCTTGCGCTAAAACCGCTGATAATTCCTCACCACCTGCGTTTTTTGGTAAACGTGGAATTAACCCAGGTGCTGCTAAGGCTAATTCCGCGACGGCTTGCGCTAAACGTTGTTCTTGCAGATCTCGTTCCCCAGGTGAAGACGGCAGTGCTGTTGCTTCCGCTAAACCCATCGCCTGCGCTAATCGCTGCACCGAACGATCAACTTGCTGATCAGTGCGTTGATGTACGCGATCTAACGCTTCCCAGGTTGCCTGCGTCATACCTTGATCAATCGCATGAGCCGTTAATCGCTCCACATCGAGGCGCTGTTGTGCCGCATCTTCTGGAGGAATAACGCCAGCTTCCTCAAGCGCCGTAACGCGATCAGTAATTTGTTTGAAAAAGGAACCAACCACGCTGGGAATTGACGGAGCAAAGGCACGCTGCGGAATCATCAGCGCAACGATCAAACAAAACGCTGCTAATCCAACACCACGTAAATGATCAAAAACCAACGGAGGCAGGGTTAATTGTTCGAGTGGCTGACGCAAACGAGCCAGCCAATCTCCGTCACGTACCGCAGGTCCATGCGCCGACAAAGCCATCGCAAGTCCCTGTCCATTAATACATAAATCCAAATGCCCAGCTAAGATCACTGACGAGTCACGTTGCGCCCACCGACGCGGGACCACCACCAAGGGCGCTAATAAACTGGCCAAAGCAATCGGCCATACCAACCAAGCAGCGGCTGGCATGCTGAGTCGCACCACCATGACCAACACCGCACCAATCCCGATGGTAATAGCCAAGAGCGGGAGATAAGCCGCTAAAACGCGTTGCAACCGACGACGTCGATGCAGCACCTGTAATTGACGATCAAGGAGGTCGACCATAAGAGCGGATCATAGAACGCCGCAGACCTGAGCAATCAGCGACCTACGAAGATTCTTGCGTATTACTGACGCGCTTTCGCTTCCGTTTAACGAGCTAAAGCGACTAATAACACACTCGCTTCCACCAATACGTTACCAGCACCTAATAAATCACCGCTTTGACCGCCAAGACGACGCCACAAATAACAACCCCACACAGTCGTTACGAACAGTGGCACGAATATACTCAACACCAGTTGCGGATAGTTCAGAAACCAACAACCCAGACTCATTGCGACAACCAACATCGACGCGCAAACCCACGGTCCATGACGCGGCTCACGGTTAATATCCTTGCTCAATCCATCACTCAGCGAAGGCAAGAAACGTAACCACGGACCCGCGGTCCAACGTCCCCAAGCACCGGCAAATGAGAATATAACGACCGCCATCATTGGGTTGATATTGATCAACAGCAACAACGCTAAAAAGCGAAACGTCAACATACCCCATAACGCCATCGCTCCATAAGCGCCAATGCGCGAATCACGCATAATCGCCAGCACCCGCTCATGATCGACCCCACCACCTAATCCATCTGCAGCATCGCTGGCGGCATCCTCATGAAAACCACCCGTCAGCAATAAACCGGCTAACACCGCCAACAAAACTGCAATGGGTGCTGGCCACCACGTTAGCAAACCGACGGCAATACCTGCAATCGCCGCATTAATCAGCGCACCAATCAAAGGAAACCACGCTATTGCCCACGGTAAATCTACCGCAGTGGTCACCGCGCCAGGCATCGGCAAACGGGTAAGAAAACGAACGGCGGCAATAAAACTTTTCACAGCGTAGTCTTATCTGTTACACCAGCATCGTTA
>SYDV01000155.1 GCA_005801395.1 Planctomycetia bacterium
CGAAAAGCCAAAAACATTTACGGATGATATTCGCGGCCAGGAAATTTTAACCAAAGCCAAAGAAGCCTACAGAACCATGCAATGGGCCAAGGCTTCCATGGAAGCACGTAAAGTTGCAACCATGTCCGTATCGCCGGCCATCAGTGTCCATGCTCAAGATATCATTAATGGCGCCGCCGCTATTGAAAAATTATTTACCGAATTACACGACGATAAAGACGAGTTGATTCGTTATTATGACACCCATCCAAGTCTCGTTCTGCTGAAAACTGGCGCCGGCCTGCCATCCATGGCCGTGCCTATTACTAGCATTGATGATCCGACTCCCATTGAACGTAACGCCTTAGATTATATCGCCGCACAACGTAAAACCGGCAAGGTCGCCTTCCTGATCAAAGGGAAAAAAGACTACATCCCAAGCAGCTTGCCTGCCGACATTATTGGTGAAGTCACTCTTCCTGATTACGCCGCCATCATCAAAGAAAAGCGGGCAGAATTCGAAACACGCCTTAATCGCTTAAGAAATTCGAACTTAGCTAATGAACCACTCGCCTGGTACGACGCGGGTAAATTTGCTTATCGTAATCGCATCGACGAATTCGTCACCGAGATGTTAAACCAAGCAGTCGTATTAGACCCAAATTTAGTGTCACGCGTTCGTGAAGATAAAGCCGCGGGTCTCTACGCCAACATCGTCAGCCATGTGAAGAATGGGAATAAAAAGCAAGCCGATGCATTCATGGGAATTATTGCGCGTAAGTTTTCGGATACCGAACAAGGCAAACAAGCGCGTCTCTATTACGATGGCAAAACTGGGGAAGTCCTGCAGGCCGCAAAACTTGAACAAGATCGGCGCCGTGCCGAAGAAATGGCCCGACGCGAAGCTCAATTAGCCCGCGCAAAAAAATTGGAAGATAAAGAAGCCATCGCTAAAATTGAAAAACAACCAACGCAAGAAGACGATGACAAAGCACTCATCGCCAGCGCCGCCACCGGCGATGAAGCCAAAGCCGATGCGCTATTCGCCAAAGGTCGCGACTTATACAATAAAGCGCTTGAAGCCGGAAATACACCCGCCCGCGACCAATTATATGAACAATCGTATAAAGAATTACACGAAGCACGCGCAATTTATTCTGCATTAGTTGAAAAGAACCCCAACAATGAAGCACTGGGCGTCAAAATGCTCGAATGCAATAAACTGCATTACGGCACACTAAAACAGCGTCGCTTCCACTAAATTTTCGTTGCTGTTTACATCACCTAAAAAAAAACACGCCGAACGGCGTGTTTTTTTTGTTTATTCCTCATTCGCTGTCGACTTGTCGACAGGTGACAGCGGCGGCGCTCGATTCGCCGCATACGTCACATTCCAGGAACATTGCGGACAGCGATAAGTCACTTGTTTCGGCAACAAAGTAAACCACGCATACATCAGTAACGTTGGCGTAAACATCAACAGCATAATTAAATTTTTATCACCCGCGAATGAAATCATATTACCTTGATCATCTTTCGTCAGCGCAATAAATGCAGCTACGCCTGCCAAAGCAGGAAACATGATCCAAATCATACCCATTTGTACGCGCCGTGCGAATGGGCTGGGATGCAAATAGGTTTCAACACGTCCGCGAAAACGAAATCCACATTGTGGGCAAGCAGAGATGCGATGAATGGTAACTTGCCTCGCCATAATTAGATCACGTTAGCAGACTGTTCTTTCAACTGTTCAATCAGCGCCTTAGCTTCTAACACAATATTCGTCAGCGCCGTATCATTACTTTTGGCACCCGTGGTATTTATTTCTCGACCAATTTCTTGTAATAAAAAATCCAACTTGCGCCCCAACTGGTCATCCTGACTACTGGCAATTAACGAATCTAATGCATCTATATGCGCACCCAAACGCACTAATTCTTCCGTAACGTCAATACGCTCTGAATATAAAGCCACTTCACGAATTAATTGTTCCTGCGTCAACGGCTGCCCGGCCAATAATTCACTCACACGAGTCTGAACCGCCGTCCGATAGGCTGCCGCACGCACGTCAGCAGCGCTGCGTAACGCTGGCAATAATCCACGCATTCCTGCCGCATGCTCTAAACAAGCACGTGTTAGCGCTTGCCCTTCACGATCTCGCTCCTGAATAATGGCTGCTATCGCTCGAGCTAAGGCATCGCGCAATAGCGGTTCATAACTCACTTGCGGAGAGGAGCTCTCATTCCCCACCATGGCAATGACACGATCAATAGTCGGCATCGGTGCATTCAATTCTGTCGCCATTTGAGCCAATTGGTGCCAGGTTGCGACCACGCGATTCCGATCAAAGGTAACCCCCGTTGGTTGGCGTACTTGTACCTGAACCGTAATGCTACCACGCTGTAGCGCATTGCGCACTTCATTCTTCACTAATTCATCCATGGCCAAATCACGCAAGTCGCTACGCACATGTACCTGCAAACCACGATGATTCACTGCCGCAATTTGTACGGTAATAACAATTTGCTCATGGGTTGAAGTCCCTATCCCAAATCCCGTCATCGAGCGCATGTAAATTCCTTCTTAATTTAATCTCTAGGATAAATTATGGTTAGATAATAGACAAAGGCACATCAAGCGATGGTTGTATCATGACGCACCGTATCGATACGCCCCAAGGTATCTGCACGGCGTTTGCCGTGGGCCATATCGCCATCAAGTAAATCGGCAATACGACCAATCGCACCGCCAGCGCCTAAATCAATACGGGTGCGAGCTAATCCCGCTAAACAATCTTCACGTCGCGGACCCGACCATAAACGCTCCACATGGGCAACTAACCGCGGAACACTCAAATCATCTTGCAATACTTCAGGACACACGCGACGCCCAGCAATTAAATTTGGCAAACCGACATGATTCGTGCGAATGAGATGTCGGGCAAGCGTTGCCGTTAAACGGTCCGCACGATAGGCAATGACATGCGGCAATCCGATTAATCCCGCCTCTAATGTTGCGGTTCCTGAAGCAATTAAACCCACATGAGCTCGTGCACATAATTCACGATAATGCCCTTCAACTAACGGATAGTCGGTAAATTCACGATATAAACTAATCGGCAAATCGGGAATTTTAGCCACCGCGACTTTGACATTCACACCACGAGCACTCAGGCGTGGCACCAGAGATTCAGC
>SYDV01000156.1 GCA_005801395.1 Planctomycetia bacterium
CGCCGCTTTTGCTCTGCTGATTATCGGGACGACCGTCAGTTATATGCGTGTCCGTCGCCAGAATAGCAAGCGCGCAACCGCCATCGCCACACCAACCCCCGCCACTGTTTCAGCGCTCGAACCGATTGGGGCAATATGAAATCTGAATTTCTATCTAGGATTACTATCGCTGATCATTTCACCGTTATTAAAAACGCATCCGCTAAGACAAAGTGATCGGCGATATCGAAACGTGCGCCGTAATCGACGCGTATTTCCAGTCGTTTTGCGCCAGTCAGATCAAGATCAATTAATTGAGGACGTTCGCCCCCGCGTACGCTGTCGCGACTCCAGACGACTTTGTCATCGACCAATAAAGACGCCGCACAATCACCTTGGTCTGCAACGAGATCGGCAATACCCACTGAAGCACGAAAACGAGTATAAGCACCATTTAAATTCCAGCCTAAACGTGCTTGGCTATGAATTGATAAACCATGTTCATAACGCACACCACCAAGTCGTAAGGGACTGCCATCTAAGTTCTTTCCTTGTTGAAATGGCCACACCACGCCAAAAGCACCGGTTTCTTCCTTGAGATCTGGATCTAAATCATTGAGATAAACACGTCGGCCACCTTCTGTGCGCAAGCGCATTGGCATAAGCACCGCTGTCATATCAATGCTAGGAGCCGCATATAAACCCAGGCCGGTCGCGGTTGGGACTATGCGAAGCGGTGGGTGTAAATCATCCATATGTACCGCTAAACGGACACCTTTTGCCGCTCGCACTGGTACCGCTAAACGGACAGCGCGAATTTGCTCCACGGCTAACTCTAATGGTTTATTGGGGTCAAGTGGGCTCTTAAAAATAATTTTACCTGCCACCAAACCCTCAATACGGCCAGTCAATAAACCACTCTCTAACAACACTTGATCTTCTTTATTGTCTTGGCCAACCATATCTACACCAACGCCCCAGCCACGGATCGCGGTTAAGGGCAATGCAATTTTTCCCAATGGCCCGGTTAGTAACAAAACGTGATCTTTATCTGCCGACGAAATGGTGGTGACAGGCAACCAACTACCATCAACTAACCACACGCCTAAGCGCTTATTCGCAGAACCCGTCAGCATGACTCCACTGCCATCGCCCGGTTCAATCCAATCACAATCTGCTAATGCCAAGGTACGACCATTAATTACTGCCTGACCTTTATTATTGAACGTCACCCGTTCACCGACGACCACTTGCCCATCTAACGGCATCACTGAAGCGGCCTGGGCCGACGACCACAGACTCCAACAAGCGAGACAAAAAAGCAGCGTACGCATGGCGTGGCACCATAAAGGTGTCCGACGTAATCGAAAGCAGAGAAACGAGTACGCCTCATCACCGAATTGCCTGCGGCTTCCAGCGATTGCGTAAAAACATCACCACAAACGATACGCACCATGCCCGGCACTTCGAAATCAGATCATCTTCTCAACTTAGTGTTGGTGGCACGAGCCGACGGCGACATGAAACCGATTGAAGTGTTATTCCTTTCGCGAAAACGACATGAGCTTTCTGGCCACATCACCACCCTCGCCGATGCGGTCATTCGTTCGTTTGGCGAAGATTTTAAGACCCCCTACGAACTCATCCAGAAGGAGCACGTCTTATTCGATATGATCGTCATGGCGTTAATGGATGGCACTACCGATAGCAAAGAACAAGAATTGGTGTTCGCCTACATTGACGCCACGAAACTTGAATCACACCGTATCTCAACCATTATTCGCGATGCGATTAGTCACGCACAACAACAACGCAGCAACATAATTGCCGAACTCCATCGCTATCAATTACCACTGTAATTAATAGCAGCCGTAGAGCAGGGTTTAGGCGCTTATGATTTAATCATGAACACATCCGGGCCTTGTTCACGACGAATAATGATGTCAACCAAAAGCGTACGATGTGCGCTGACCACGCTGTGCAGGGCGGACAATGGTATGTGAATTTCCCCAATATCTTTTTCGGTCAAAGTGCGATAACCAACGCGGCGATTCGCGGTTTTCCCATCGGCTGAGAGAATAAACACGGGATGCGCGGTTAAGCTGACATGCATTTCGCTTTGTGCATCCTTAATCCATGAATCAAATTTATCGCAATTAATCATCAACGAACGGTAGGCCGCGTTATCGCTATAGGTATGGACACTGGCGAGCACTTGTTTTTGAAATGACACGAACGATTTGCCGTCTTTGTCCGAGTCTAAAGTAAATTCAATCAGGTAATCCTTAATGTCAGCACCATGATCATCACGCAAACGAATGACGGTATTTTGATAACGACCATCTGCGGCTGCTTGTGTGGTTGCCAACTCTGTTGCATAGGTGGCAAAGGTTTTATCAGTTACATTTAATGCTTTTTCTAACCACGTCATGGCAACATCGTCGGTACAGACACTGGCATGCGTCAGGCCTGACATGACACCAAAGGCAACTTCCGCCTTGGATTTTTGCAGAGTCATTTTTGGGTTTTTCGGATTGCGATAATCCAAGGTCACTTTGTCGCACGGTAGCCGTGCGGTGCTAACATACACGGTGCCATCACTGCCGTCTTCATTCACCAACGCCCGTAAACCGCGATAGCCCGTGTCGCCCACCAGCACCGTAGTCAACATCCCACCGATTCCCCACGGTGACTGTCCTTTTTGCAACAGATCGGCTTCGGCTAATCCCCATGAATATGGGCTCGCCATTTCTAGTGCTTTGAGCACCAACGTCCCAGTTTCAAACCAGCTATTCCAACCTTTTGCCACGCGACCAACTAAACTACGGCCTTTATGCGCCAAAGGCGATCCGAAATTAGCAGGAGCCAGCATACCAAAACGATAAATTGGATTGGTGCGGCTAGTGAATCCCTGACGGCGTACCCATTCGCGCACCACTAAGGCACCGGTCGAATGCACGACAATATCGACCGAACGTCGAGTGCGTGGTAATTTATGCTCCGTCCAAGCGCGGTCCATTGCTTCTGCCACGTCTGATATAGACACGCTATCATCAAGCGAAATCCAATCGGCGAGAAATAATTCCTGCGTTGGTCGCTGCGTCCGCGCTTCCAATGAAGCTTTTAATCCAATGAAGCTCTCACTGGTATCGCTCCAACCGTGAATGATAATAATGGGATTGCTCATAACCGCCTCCGTGCGTAGCCGAGGTCGTAATCAATATCGGTTTCATCGCAAGCAACAGTCTAGGCCCATGTAGAGAACCGCGTATTTCACCATTTAATTGAATCTAAATTGTTTTTTGCTTATTTAGCTTCTTTTGATTCTGTTGCCTTAGGTACACCAACGGTGAGCAAGGCGCGCAATGATTCGGGCGTCATTTCTACCGCCATAATCGTGCGGTTGGGACCGGGCCCGAGCAAAGCGATATGTGGATTTTTGGCCGGCAATTTCCAGGCCTTCGACCATTCACCCGCATTTCCACCGTTATTTGGGTTGGCCCATAATAAATCAATTTCGCTCGCACGTGGCAAACTACGAACGCGTGTCGTTGCGCTCAGTAAATTTGCATCATATGTCACACAGACAATACGGCGTTCGCCGACAGGTAAAATAGCCATCGCATCTAAATAACGTTGAATGAGAAATAAGGCCTGATCATCCAACGCATCGATAAATAAATAAAATAGCCATGGCTCTGAACGTTTGCTAACTGGTTCGTCCGGCCCACCGGTCAAATTATTACTAACCACTTTCGGCGCAGCTGAGCCCACCGTTTCATGAAAGATGACGAGATCCAACACAGGAGAAAATTCAGGGATGCGTTCCACCAACTGCACCGCCATGGCCCGCGCTTCGTTTACGCGCCCTTGGCGTAAACGCACCATAACGCGCAAGCGATCTCCAGCGGATTTTAGCGCCGGAGATGACAATCCCGCTAATTGATTAAGCAATTGATCAACACCAGCCGCTTCCTGATAGGTGAAGCGCCAATTTGCCAAATAATAAAGAGCTTTATTTTCTAATCGTGTTTCTGCTGCGGCAACTACCGCTTGTTCTAAGCGTGGCCCCATCGCCGATTCATAGGCGTGACGCTCTACCGGAGGCATGCCACCGGCGCGCTGTAGATCACTTTCAATTGAGGACAATTGCGCTTCAGCCGCATCCAATTTTGTCCGATCAACCGGTGCCGGATTCATTGATTCTTTCAATGTCGGGCTGCGATTCGAATCGAGACACCCAGACAAAGAAACACCTACCAGCATCAACAACCATAAGCGAGAGCGCACGTGCATGGGGCGCAGTATGGAAAGGACTAGCGCTGGGCCAAGCCCCTCTGTTTACCCCAGCTGTTCGTGTCGACAGCCGACTATTGGCCATTACACCGCAAAAAAACAGGCTCGGGCTCTACGCCATGCCACACACAAAATTGCTGGATCCCTTAAGCAATAAACTTACTCGGCTCCACGTTGATTGAGATGGCACCGCGACGCTGATATTCACGCGGGGCGCAGCCGACACGACGATGGAATAGACGGCTAAAATAATGTAGATTGGCAAAGCCACATTGCTCAGCGACCTGTTTCACCGCCAACGTCGTATTATTCAACAGCAGACGAGCTTTATCGATGCGCGCACGAATTAAATCTTCGGTTGGACTGACCGAAAAAAAGTTAGTGAATAACGTCGCAAACCGAGATTCACTTAGATGAACGCGTTCAGCCATTTCAGTTACGCTCCAGCGTTGTCGTAACTCGTTATGCATGTGCTGACGTAATGCGATAAATTTTTCGCGCATTTCGCTTTGTTGAGGTGATAATAAAATACTATTTGGCTGCTGACAACGACGCGAAAGGTTTACTAATAATTCACCTACCAATAAAGCACGCGCGGCGCTCGCAAATGGATCAGAGCTTAGTTTTTCACGGCGCATGTCACTTATTAATGATGGGACGAAATCGAGGCCGCCTAAATGCAGGGTCGTATTCACGGGAATACGAAAACGCTCCACCATTGCTGCCGCTGATTCGCCGCCGAAATGACACCAATGATGACGAAAACCCGCGTTTACCCCGCGATACCATTGATGAAAACCTGGGGCATAGAGCATACACGAACCAGCAGGCGCTTCATTGAGGCCTGCGGCAGAGCGAATTTGAATGGCGGTTTGAAAATGGAGAAAAAGATAATCACCAGAACCTTGTGGGCGATTAATACAAAAATGTTGGTCGTGCACCACCGACACGTCGGCTCGCGGCACATCGACATCTAGCGTAAATGATCCGCGCACGGGTACGGACGCTGGGGTTATCACCTGTGGTTCACATAACAACATAATCGATACCTCCGAATATCGTAAAAAAATAGACAGCCTGAATGATCTGTTAGTTAATTGCTTGGTGAGTCGAGTGGCCCAATACCTTGGAAATAACTGATAAAATCTGCGAGCTGCGCCGTGGTCCACGAACGAAATAAGCCATTAGGCATAGTCGATCGCGCGCTGGTTTCATAAGTTTTTATTTCACTCTTGAGCACCATAAATAACCCGCTTTCATTTTGTAATGAGTAATAACCGGCGGTATCTTCTCGCTGCATACCAATAACCACACGGCCATCCTTCATGCGTGCGATCATGTAATGCTGATCGCCACCCATAATGGCCGAAGGATCGAGTACGTTTTTTAAGGTCCAATCTAAGTCAGGTCGATTTAATCCCGTTAATTCTGGTCCAAGCGTACCTTTGCCGCCCCATAATATATGGCATTGCGCGCACGTTTGTTCAAAAAGCGCCTTGCCACGCGCGCGATCACCAGCCGCAACAACCGCAGGCGACAAGATGATTTTCAGTCGCTCTACTTCCTCGAGTGAATCTGGGTGCACGCCAGTGGTGTTTTTTTCAATAAATACCGTGATCTTATCATCGTTTAATGACGCTAATTGACGGATTGTAGACGCCGTCAGATCAGATAACGGTATTTGTTTTGCCGTCACTGCCGTAATTAATGCCTGACTAGACGAAACACGGCTAGCTAAGGTCTGCAACGCATCGCGGCGCTCTTCTGTTGACCATGATTTATAACCATTCAGTAACCTGGTGGATATCGCGGGGTCTTCATATTCGCCAAGCGCACGCAGCGCCAGCGGACGCATGTCTACGTCTTCTAACAAACGAATGAGATCAACCGACAAACCAACAGCATGAACATGCAATAATGCTTTTAATGCGCGGCGACGTTCCGCAATTGGCGCAGCCTTATCGTGCAAAATCGTTGTCAGAGCAGGAATTGCCTGAGGATCAGAATAAATAGCCGCTAAATAATAGGCATACGTGCGCACCGCCGGTAATTCACTGCGCTGCAATACTGGCGACAACGTACTCCACACTCCCGGTGCCACGCTCTGACGTACACCAGATAAACCTTGCGCCACTCCTGCCAGCAAACTGCGTTGCAAATCGGCGTCAACGCTCGCCACTTCCCCTAATAATTCCGCCGTTGCTGAATCAACTCCCGCAGGTTCCGCAGAATAAACACTTATCGACAAAGATATAGCCAACGCAGCTGCGCCAAGCAGTCGATGATTCATGGTTAGGATTTTCCTTCCCATACGAAACGGTTTTGGAACATAAAAAAATCTCATTCGTCACCACCACCCAATCGTCTGGGAATAAATTCGCGTAATGTCTTTAGCTTACTACTTCGCATGAGCGCCAATGCGGCCTTACGATCCACTGCGATTGCCGGCTCTATACCGTACCACACCATCAATGGAATATTATGATCAGTATTATCTTCTTCTCGTGCGGCTAAATTCGTCACAATCGGCCAGCGCGCTGCCAATGGCATGCGCTGCAAAGCAGAGGCTAAAAAGAGTCGCACTTTCGCTGAGGATTCATTCTTCGCCAATTGCTCAAAGATAGCCAAGGTCGCAGCTGATGGTGCTTGATCTTCGCATAACAATTGAATCGCCCAGGCACGCACATGTTCACTCGGGTTATTTAACTGGGCCTGTAATTCCGCCTCGTGTAAACCTTTGGTCGCATGCAAGGCCCACAACGCACGCAACTGGCGCGTGTCATCCGTATTGGTTTTTAAAATGTTGAGCAACGCTGCATGGACGGCAGGATCAGATCCACGTTCCTGTAAAATACGCCGCGCACTACGCACATACCTACCATTCGCATGTAATTGATGCTGTACTAACGCCGCGCTGTCGAGTTTTTGCAAATCAACGACAGTATTTTTTCGTCCTTCATAACCAATCTTGTAAATGCGCCCATTGCTACGATCCGTTTCCGCACGTTGCTGATGACAATGCACGCGATCAAACCAGTCATTAACGAAAAGGCTGCCGTCTGGCCCATATTGTAAACTTAGCGTGCGAAACCAGGTATCGCTACACACAGCAAGGTCAGGGCGCTTTTCATTGATGTAACCGGAGCCATTCCGCTTCAACGTTTCGTTGCGCACCCGGCTCAGGTGAATGTCATTAAAAAGTAAGGTGTTGCGGTACTCCGCCGGAAACAATCCACCAAGGTAAATGGTCGCACCGCAATACGCCGCACGTTCATAACGAAAGGTGGTGATATTTTTAATATCAGCAAAAGTCGCTTTATTAAAATGTTGGCCAGCTTGACGCTGATAACGCGCACCTTGAATAGCGTGATATAAATGCGGAATGACACAGGCCGTGAAAAACGCATCGCCTTGCTCATTCCAATCAATACCCCATTGATTGCTGGCACCTTCACAGTGCAATTCGAACTTTTTACTCACCGGATGATAACGCCACACGGCAGCATTTAATTTAACGCGATCTTTGTCTGGTGTTCCTGGGATGCCTACTTTTGAATGCGTAAATACCCCATGCGTACCATAGAGCCAACCATCCGGTCCCCAGGTAAAATTATTCAACGTTTCGTGTGTGTCCTGATGACCCCATCCATCCAATACCACGGTTGGTTCCCCATCCGGTTTATCATCACAATTTTTATCAGAAAAAAACAGCAGATTTGGTGGCGCACCAATATAAACGCCACCGAATCCCACCTGGATACCCGTCGCGAAATTCAGTTTATCAAAAAAAACCGTTTCTTTCCAATTCGTTCCATCTCCGTCAGCATCTTCTAGAATAACAATACGATTTTCTGGTTTACCAGGGCACTCTGGATAGCTGACGTTTGCCAAGACCCACAACCGACCACGGTCATCAATAGTGAATGCCACTGGCTGTTTAATGACTGGTTCAGCAGCAACTAATTGCACACTAAACCCAGAGGGCACTTTAATTGATGCCACACTGTCTGATGGACTTACTCCATCAACCCCCGGCAAGGTTAAAGTGCACGCTATTAATATTGCTGAGGTTAACAAATGTCGCATGAATATTCCTTTGTTCCTAACAGAGGTGATTTAACGAGTTGACTTTGGCTGAGCCGCTTCCCATTCCGCAAACGAAACTGGTTTAGTCTGATGCAAAAATACAAATGTTCCTTTTTTATTGCCGACGATAATATCTGGCCGTTTATCACCATTTAAATCACCCACCGTCAACTGAGTGCCAACGCCTGAATCATCGTCGATTTTCATCGGCACATAATGCACACCTGCCGCCGTCCGCGTCAGACGAAACCAATATAAAACAGCAGGTTCATTAGGTTCCGGATCGCCTTTCGGGCCGTGCGCCCAATATCGTTTGCCAGTTACGATATCTTGTAAGCCATCGCCATCGATATCGCTCAACGCCATGGCGTGTAATTGTGAAAATCTGACACCGTATGGACTATCTGTTTTTTCTTTTCCCATAATCAGTTGGCGTACAAACGAACCATTGGCCTGTTGTTGATACCACGCCAAACCCCATTCGTGAGCAGATAAACTGGTAATGACATCATTTCGCCCATCGCCATCAACGTCATAGACCAACATCTGCGCACCGCCGGAACCAAAATCTGACGTATGAAAAACCCACTCGGGATCTCCGGCTAACATCGTTGGTTGTTCCCACCAGCCTTCGCGCATCAATATATCTAAACGACCATCGCCATTAACATCGCCCACACCCAGACCATGGGTAAATTTATGCCAACCGCCTTTTGCGCTGATATTATGCCAGGTCCACGGCTTAGTTGGATTATCCCAATCTGCCTGTGCATAACCAATATAACCTCGACGAGTACATACCACTTCCGGTTTGCCATCACCCGTCATATCAATCCACGTCGGTGATTCATTATCCGCAATGTCTAAGATCGCATGCTTAGTCCACAGTTGGTCCGTGCCAGAATTTTGATACCAGAGCACTTCTTTGCCTGGAAAGCCAAATACCACCACATCATCAAAATGATCATGGTTCACATCGTAGGCAAAGGCTAAGAAATTTGCCGAATAATTTTTCGGATCATAAACTATCGCTGAATAAATGGGAAATTTGTCCGTAAAGGTTGGACCCGCGTACCAGAACGGACCACTCACCACATCCTGTTTGCCATCGCGGTTAAAGTCCCCAAAGGTCGCGCCTTCACTCATGAACTGCGGCGTCAGATGCTGTTTAGCAAAGGTGGTTAATGATGGGTCCGCTGCCTGAAGCACACCAATCACCAAACATGGGAGCACAGCCAGGATTTTGCTCATAGATGTCAGGCGACTGTGCCAACTGGGCACCAACGTCCACCGCCCATTCATCACACTGTGCATTCCATCCTTTGGACTAGATAATTTGTACTGACACATTGATTGATCTCCGGAAATCCTTATGTAATCAGAGGTTATTACGTAACAGCAGTCGATATGTTGTCAGAACTTTGCTGACCTTACTCCCTTTTGTTAGCTCAATGGCAAGTTGATCAGCGCATCTGTAGAGTTTACCCCAAACTGCTCACCATAAGTTTATTGCTGAATGCTGGGGATCAGCGTCCACCACATCTGAAGCTGGTGATTACTAATGATCCGATTCATTAGTAAACTGACTCGATCCCTACTTATCCCCCTTTGACACGTATGGCTTTGTTGAGATTCTATAGTCCCCTTTAATGGAAATAATTTATGCGTTTATCGCGACTTACTACCACTGTGTTATTTTTATGCTTATCTCATCCTCTATTATCTTCCGAGGCAATAGATCCGATTGATCTTCGGGTTAATTTACTTTTGACACCGCCCACGGAAGAAGTCGACGTCAGCTATTCTGCTATTGGTTATGAAAGCGCCAATTTAACAACAGATAAACTAAATAGTGGTTGGCGTGCTGAAATTAGCGTTGTCGGAACCATTTATCGATTCTCGGAAAATTGGTCCGTGCTAACTGGAGGAAGTTTTTTTTACGGTTCGCAACACGCCAGCACCTATGAACCCGGTACCAGAGAATTATCGATAATGACTGGGCCAATGGACTTGACCGTCATGGGAGTCAATCTCCTATTAGCGCTCGACCTACGCATTAATTCCTACATGAATTTAGAATTTGGCCCTTTTGTTGGCCTTGGTGGATCAACTATTTCAGACACTGGCGTGGGTGTAGACGGACCCGATTCACGTGTAACAGAAAATGGCCATGGTGAATATGAAGAAGCGGGCGTTTCTTTGGCCCTTTACGCGCGTAATAAAAGTCGTTCCGTAATATTTGGTTTAGGAATTCGCTATTTC
>SYDV01000157.1 GCA_005801395.1 Planctomycetia bacterium
ATTAATTCCTTAGATTTGATAACCTCTTCCCAATTCCTCCTATTTTGCCATTTTATCTGTTAATATTACGGTTTAGATGATCCTAAACTGGTCTCGAAACCATATGTTTGAATATCTTAAATATAATATCTACAAAAGCTGCTGACCAGGAAATTCCCAGCCAGCAGCTTCTCTAACGAACAACTATAGTTGCACCAAAGTAGAGACGAATCTATTCGTTCACATTAACCTACACTGGTAGCAACTAAGGATTCCTGTCTTATTCCGACCTCATTAGCTGCCGGTTGAGTTCCCACCATGGTTGAGGCTTTAGTAAGCAAATCACCCAACGCTAAGTCGATTTCCGTTCCAACTAGGGCCAACACCATCGCACCAACTAATCGGCCATTTTCATCACTTAATGGAACCGCGCAGCGACGTACTCCATTTACGTTACGGTCTAAATCCCAGGCTACCCCCTTTGCGCGGACACCCATCAATAGGCGGGCAAATGATGTATCATCAATATGGTGTTTAGAACGACCATCTTCGGCCCACGTCCAACGACGAGTCGCGCTCGGTGCGCTAGCAAACGCGCCCGCAATTTGCGTCACGGCATCGGCTTCATCAAAGTGTCGCGCAAAGCCTACCCGCGCTCGAACCGTTACGACTTGGCCAAATTGCTCTGCACGATCAATCATGATCATGCGATCACCACAATAAATGTAGACTTCAACCGTATGCGGCACGCGCTCAACCAACCACGCTACCGCCGCAGTCGCACGAGCGCGCAACTGTTGGCTCGCTGCATCGGACTCAACTAAATGCATAACCGCACGAAAGCGTTTGCTCACCGGATCGCGCACCACCACGCCAGCGATGGCCAGCGAACGCATCAATCGTAAGACGGATGCTTTTGGCCAACTAAAGGTGCGGGCGAGCTGTTCGAGCGAACAATTCCCTTCACGCACTAAGTGGCGAAGAATCGAAATCCCACGGCCAAGAGCCGGGGCTGGATCTTCTTCGATAGGTAAGCCTTGTTGTCTCATAAATAAAACTCGTTTCGTATGAGAGGTGGAACGACGTTGGCAGTAAAAGCTCAGTCTGCTCCCTTATCTGGAATGTTGGGGCGATTCGCCCACAACTCCCCTAAGAGCCCATACTTTCGCTGACGGTTCGGATACTAAGTGAAACAAACGTTACCTAGGTGGTGGATTTCACGTCACTTTATCCTGTCACATTTTATGCGCGGCCCGTTAGACTGGTTAGGTGAGGCCAACTCGTTCATCATATCATTCTCCAACTCATTAGCGTTACACATATTATAGATAAAATTTCACGTTCTCGCGATGCCGAATCACAAGTAAAAATGCGCTTGCGCAAATCCCCATAACAGCGTGGTACACCTGTGATCCCTTAAACTTGGCGAATAAGAATTAGCTCATTCCGATCGTCTTTTTGTCTAAAGTGGTTAGTCGTTTATCTCACTTTGAGCAACAAATACCTGCCTCTCTACACTTAAACGGCACATCGTGTCCCTCTCTTGGCAGTCATCAGTGTCAAAATCGCTCTAACTCACTCGTCCCTTGGTCCCCAAAATTGGATAAGCAATCTGGTTAGCCACATTTATTTCACTGGAAATAATGACGAACAGATAAAAGACACCCAGGCGCATCGATTGACCATCTAGGCAAAGACCGCTAGCGTGCCGCCCCCAAATTCCTGGGTCGCTCTGCTCGTTGGAAATAAACCGAATGGATACCTGGCTCTTCACGCGAACTAGCTGCTGACGCCCCCTGCTCAGCGGTGTATGGGCGTCGCTAACTCATCCTTTTCATCCTAAATTCTTTTGAGGTTATTTATGCCTACGTTTACCCTGCCTGACGGCAAACCCCTATCATTTGATAAACCAGTTTCCGGTCGCGATATTGCTTTAGCAATCGGCCCCGGCTTAGCAAAAAAAGCCATCGCCATCAAATTAAACGGCAGTGAAATTGTCGACTTAGAAAAAGTGCTCAGCACGGATGCCGGCATCAGTATCATCACGGCAAGCAATGAAAACCCCGATGCATTATTTGTCCTACGCCATTCGGCGGCGCATGTTTTGGCCGAAGCCGTCTGTACGCTCTTTCCTAAGACACGACTCGCCTATGGCCCAGCTATCGAAGAAGGCTTTTTTTATGACATGCAAGTACGCAATGCCGCAGATGAAGCCGTCTCGCTAACCGACGATAATTTTCAAGCAATTGAAGCTAAAATGACGGAGATTGTCAAAGCCAATCGTTCGTTCGTTCGCACCGATTACAATTGCGATGTCGGGTTAGCCCGCACCGCCAACGATAAATATAAACGAGATAATGCTGAACGCGCCATCGCGAAAGGTTCAAAATCTATTTCATTTTATTCGACCGGTGTTCCCGGCCAAGCCTGGGAAGATTTGTGCGCTGGCCCACATGTGCCAACCACTGGCGTCTTAGGCGCTTTCAAAATTATGAGTGTTGCTGGTGCCTATTGGCACGGCGACCAAACCAGTGATCAATTAACCCGCATTTACGGCACCTGCTTTGCCGATGATAAAGGATTAAAGGCACATCTATTACGCTTAGAAGAAGCGAAAAAACGTGATCATCGTAAATTAGGTAAAGAGATGGACCTCTTTCACGTTGACGATGAAAATCCAGGGCAAATTTTCTGGCATCCAAAGGGCTGGTCGATTTACCGTACCTTAGAAGATTACGTCCGCGCCAAAGTCAACGCCAACGGTTACGTGGAAGTAAAAACCCCCTCGGTTATGCCGCAATCATTATGGGAACGTTCGGGCCATTGGGCAAAATATCGCGACAATATGTTTGTCACTGAAAGTGAAAAACGTTTATTCGCGCTCAAACCCATGAACTGTCCTGGGCACATCGAAATATTCCGCCAAGGGTTAAAAAGTTACCGCGAATTACCACTGCGCATGGCAGAATTTGGTTCCTGCACACGCAATGAAATTAGTGGCGCTTTGCACGGCATTATGCGCGTCCGTGGTTTTGTCCAAGACGATGCTCATATTTTTTGTACGGAAGCTCAGATCCCACAAGAAGTCGCTGATTTCTGTCGTTTGTTGAAAGAAATTTACGCCGACTTTGGTTTCGGTGATGATCGCATTATCGTCAAATTCAGTACGCGTCCTGCGACTCGCGTGGGCACCGACGAACAATGGGATCGTGCCGAAAAAGCATTGGCCGATGCCTGTGCCTTTGCCAAATTGGCTTATCAAATTGCTCCAGGTGAAGGTGCGTTCTACGGACCAAAATTAGAATTCACTTTGGTCGATGCATTAGGTCGCCATTGGCAATGCGGCACCATCCAAGTCGATTATCAATTACCGAGCGCCGAACGATTAAATGCTACCTTTGTTGGCGAAGACGGAAATAAACATCACCCAGTGATGTTACACCGCGCTATCTTGGGCAGCCTCGAACGCTTTATTGGTATTTTGATCGAACATTTCTCCGGCAAATTTCCACTGTGGTTAGCTCCTGAGCAAATTCGTTTATTACCCATCACTGACGATCAGTTGCCCTACGCTGAACAAGTTGCCAGCCAATTACGTGAAGCCGGATTACGCGTCGCGGTCGACCGCACTCCTGATAAACTCGGCGCAAAAATTCGCATCGCACGTAATGACCGAGTCACCTATTTCGGCGTGGTCGGCGGCCAAGAAGTGACCGATGAAACCGTCGCCTTACAATCGCAAAACGGCGATAAAGTCGGCACGTTTCCTGTCGACGATTTAATCGTGCGCTTACTCGAAGAAATCGCCGAAAAGAAAACGCCGGTCGCGACACCGGCTTCGCCGAACTAATACCGACTTCAAATCAAATGAACCAGCCCGCAAACGCGATAAATCATCGGTCGGCGTGAAAGTGATTAATGGCTCCAGCATTTTTTGCAGTCGCAAAATAAATGCCCCTCAAATGAGCAAATCACGATCACGCAAGACATCGGACATCGGACATCGGACCATTTAAAGTTTTTACCTCCTTGATCGGCGCGGTCAGGAAAGCTGCCCTTTAACTTACGTTTTCAAGGCATTCACAGGAGTGACTGTGTATTCGTAATCCCAAACGGCACATGCACCGTCGGGGCCGCACCGGCGGCTAATTTCGCATTGTCGGGTTTGTCGTCAAAGAATAAATGTGGACGGAATTTTTTCAGCACGCGATCTTTAGGTAAATCGCCAATGAAAAATGATTCATCAACCGCCACATCCCAAGCGCGCAGCGACGCAATCACGCGACGATCTGCGGGTGCACTACGGGCGGTAATAATCGCGGTGCGAATCAATGGACGATATTTTGATTGCTGTTGTTGGCGATGACGTTCGGCAGCTTGCACCGCGGCAATTTGCGTCAGCAATCGTTGTAAAGGACCCGGAGATAATGCTAAATGCGCCTGATCGCGTTCATTCGCATGAAAACGCGCTAATCCCTGTTCTTTGTAAAATCGTTCGCCTGCGTCGTCGGCTAAAACACCATCGAAATCGAATCCTAAACGTAATTCGTCGTCATCGTCATCAATTACAATTCCAGGCATCACGCGGCCAGCCGGATAACCGAGTGCTATGGCTTCTTGAACATCCTGTTGATTTCCCGACAGAAATAAACTCGCTTCAAAGACATCAATATAATGCCACGGTGAACGACCACCGGTAAATACAGCGCGTGCAATCGACAGGCCATGATGATCTAAACTATTTCGCACGCGTACGCCGGTATCGGGATCATTACGCGAGAGCAAAACCACTTCGACTAACGGTTGCGTTGGATCCATACGATTAATGGCCAACAGCCGACGAATAAATGGGAAAGCAACTCCTGGCGCTAAAACTTCGCCTTCATGCGCGTTTTGGTAGGCGCGATAAGCATCCTTACCTTGTTCGCGAAAAATCGCGTCCGCTGCACCCAAATCAAATAAGGCACTCGATGCGATAGCGATCGTCAGATGTGGCGTGGACATGGGCATATGCTGTCGCACTCAGCGCATGACGGAAGTGCCCGAGCCACACGACTGATATGCGGTGGCAACTCACCGTGGTATGCGCCGAACTGTTGGTTTACCGCTCCGTAAGACATAGGTAGCGGTTCTTCCTCTTAGATTGCTATCCCGATCAACAAAACGGCCTACATCCTGCGCCTTATTCAGGAGATTGCGACATGCATGACCATGAAAATATCCGTGAAACGGAAGACCCTCAGTTAGTTGCTCGCAACACGCGCATCGGGCTTTTTCTCTTTGCTGTCTATTTTTTACTTTACGCCGGATTCATTGGGCTGACCACTTTCTTTCCCAAGGTCATGCAATCTACGCCATTTGGTGGAATCAATTTTGCTATTCTCTCGGGATTGATGCTCATCGTAGCTGCCTTAGTGCTCGCCATTATTTACCTCATCTTAGCTCGTCGCCCAGTAACGAAGGTTCACTAATATGCATTTCGAATCTTCCTGGACCACTTTAATTATTTTTCTCTTCTTTGTTTTTGTGGTAGTCGGCATCAGTTTGCGCATGGGTGCTAAAGCTAAATCAGCAAAAGGCTTTTTCG